>NZ_JBHYIQ010000068.1:37638-56346 GCF_042739895.1 Amycolatopsis sp. NPDC059021 | reverse complement strand
CGTTCGGGACGATCAACGTCCCCAACGCGTCGTTCACGGCATCGCGCCTCGGTGCACCGCGCAGTCCGACCCCGGGAAATTCAGCGTGCGGGGCGGCCGCCGGCGTTGGCGAGCATGAAGGTCTGCCAGATGTCCGTCGGCATGGTCGCGCCGGTGATCTTCTGGCCACCGGAGTTCCGGAGGCGCCAGCTGTCGTCGTCGCTGCCGATCCACACCGCGGTCACCAGCTTCGGCGTGTAGCCGATCGCCCAGGCCGCCGCGTAGTCCTGGCTGATGCCCTGCTCGAACTGCCCGGTCGCCAGCGCCGCCGGGCGGCCGTCCGGCAACGTCGTGCGCAGCGCGTCCGTCACCGCGTCGGCCAGCCGTGTGCTCGTCGCGTCGTCGCCGCTGAACGGCGACGGCCGCGAGGTGTGCTGCCAGACGATCTCACCCTTCTCGTCCCGGATCTTCTCGACCAGATAAGGCATCGCGCGCACGCCCTTGGCCGCGAAAGTCGCGTACGCGCCCGCCATGTCCAAGGGCCGCAAGGGATATCGCCCGATCGCGATCCCGGCACCGATGAGGTCGCTGTTGTACTCCCGCAGGGTCGCGGCGCCATCGACGGCGTCCGGGATGCCCGCGTCGCGGGCCGCGGCGCTCAGCGCGTCCGCCCCCAGCCGCTTCGCCAGGTCCGCGAACGGCGCGTCCGCCGCCTTGCGCAGCGCCTGCCGGTAGGTGCACGGATCCCCGCAGACGTTCGGATACTTGAACCGCTCGCCGAGGAACTCCGTCTCCGGTGGCGACGCCGCGGGCTGGTCGACGCCGATCCCCGCACGCAGCCCGGCCAGCATGCTGAACGGGTAGAACGCCGAACCCACCGGGTGCGCGACGCCCGCGTAGTCGCGCAGGCCGTCGTCACCGCCGTCGTAGACCCGCACCGCGCCCGTCCCCGGTTCGACGGACACGAGCGCGCCGCGCAGCTCACGCGGTTCGCCGGCCAGCCGGTCCTTGATCGTCTTGCGCGCGCCTTCCTGCGCCCGCCGGTCCAGCGTCGTCTCGATGCGCAAAGTGCCCTGCCGCAACCGGTTCAGCGGGAAACCGGCGCGTTCCAGTTCGGCGAGCACGGCCTGTTTGACGTGGTACTGCCCGTAGTCCAGCCGGCCCGCGCGGGTCTCCGACGGCGGCTGGATTTCCTTGCCGGGGTAGGCCATCCTGCCGATCTCGCCGCCCTTGACATACCCCCGCTCGACGAGCTTGTCCCGTACGTACTCCCAGCGCCTCGCCGCGTGTTCGTCGCCGGAGACGGCCGGATCGTGCACCGACGGCGACTGGATCATCCCGGCCAGGAACGCCGCCTCGCTCCAGGTGAGGGACTCGTCGAGGCCGCGGCCGAAGAACGCGTTCATCGCCGCCGCGGGGCCGAAAGTGTTGCGCCCGAAGGAAATGATGTTCACGTAGCTCTCGAAGATCTTCTCCTTGGACTGCTCCTGGGTGATCTTCGTGGCGAGCACCAGTTCGGTGAGCTTGCGGGTGATGGCGTGCTCGTCGTCCCCGGTGGACTTCTTGATGTACTGCTGGGTGATCCCGGACCCGCCGCCGAAACCGGTCAGCAGCGCGCGGCCGACGCCGGTCGGGTCGAAGCCCTGGTTGTCCCAGAACGTCGGATCCTCGGTCGCGACGATCGCGTCCCTCAGCTTGGCGGGTATCCGCGCGTAGGGCACGAAGAGCCGGTCCCCGTCGGGCGGGACGACCTTGAGCAGTTCCGAACCGTCCGAATAGTCCAGTGTGACGGTCTTGTCGAGCCCGGCGAGCACCTCCTGCGGGCTGCGCACGTCGAGCACCAGGTAGGCGATCCAGAAGGCGAGGAGCGGGATGCCGACCCCGAGTCCGGCGGTCCAGTAGGCGATCCGGCGGACGCGCCGCCACCGTCCAGGCGTCTTCTCACCGGCTTCGGGCTCATATTCCGCAGACATCTCATCCACGTCACGTCCGACGCTCGAACGAGTGACGGGGTTGAGACGGGCCGGATCACTGAAACAGGATCATGACATTTCCGCTCAGAGGAAGGCGCGCAGCAGCGACTCGGTGCCCTCGATGTGCTCGGCCATCGCGCGCCGCGCGGCGACCGGGTCGCCGGCGAGGATCGCGTCAACGATCTCCTCGTGCTGGGCGTTGGAGTGCTCCAGGTTCGGCTCCAGCAGCGGGATCCGGTCGAGCAGCTGGTTGACCCGCGTCCGCGCGTCGGCCATCGCGGTGGTCAGCGAACCGGACGCGGTCACCTCGGCGATCGCCAGGTGCAGCCGGGAATCCTTGCGCCGGTAGTCGGCGAGGCCCGCGGCCGACGCGTCGGCGAGCGTGCTGGTCAGGTGCTGCCGGTCGGCCGGGCTCAGCGAGCGCGCCGCCGCCATCTCGGCGGCACCGGTCTCCAGCACGTACCGCAGGGTCAGCGCGTCCTCCAGCGCGACCGCGGCGACCGGACGTTCCCCGATGGTGTGTCCCGGATCGGGCAGGTTCTCGTTGACGAACGTGCCGCCGTAGCGCCCTCGCCGCGATTCGACATACCCGGCGTCGGACAGCGCCCGGATCGCCTCGCGCAGCGTGACGCGGCTGACGCCGAGGCGTTCGGCCAGCTCCCGCTCGGACGGCAGCCGCTCCCCCGCGCCGACCACGCCGAGCCGGATGGCCTGCAGGAGCCGCTCGACGGTCTCCTCGAAGGCGTTGCCCGTCCGCACCGGACGGAACAGCGCTTCACCGGCATTCGCCACCGCGGTCGACTCCACCCAGCGAGTTTAGGCCGACCCGGCTGCCGACGCCGCCGCACGCGAGTGCCCGGCGGAACGGCACACGGCGGGAAGCGCCTCGGCCGGATCCTCGTCGAGGCCGGCCTGCGGCCGGTAACGGCAACGCCGCCCGCGTTCACCCGGAGCTGACAACTGGCATTCCGTGAGAAAACCACTGGAATCACCCGGCCACGGTGAGCAACTATTGACAGCGTCCAGTGAGACACCGAAGACCGAGTGGGGGCGATCCGGTGCACTTCCTGATGGCGCAGGACCTGGTCAACGAGCGGGAAGCGGAGTTGCGCCGCGGCACCCGCCGTCCGCGCGGCGGCGGCCGGGCCTGTCTGGGCGGCACCCGGCGGCAGCGCCTCGGCTGGACGCTCGTCGAGGTCGGGCTCCGGCTGGCCGTCGAACCCTATAGCCGCACCGAAAGCGTTGGCGCGCGGGACTTCCGGGTGTAGAACGGAATCAGCCGGACAGGCCTCCGGCGACTGGGGATTCCATGAGCCGGTTCAGTCCTGAGCCGCTGTCGGATGACGACGAGCTACGCGAGTACCGTCTCACCCGCGCGCGCTTCTCCGTTTTCACGCCCGTCTTCGTGCTGGAAGTGGTTCTTCAGCTCGGGCGGGGATGGTTCTTCGAGACCGACCAAGCCGCGATGCGGATCTTCGTCATCGCGGTGGTGGCCTTGCCGCTTGTGCTGATCGTTTGGTACGCGCTGGTGAGCGCGACCCACACCGACGAGGACGGCGTGACGGTCCACGGCTGGTTCCGCGCGAGGAAGACGCCGTGGACCCGGATCCAGGACATCGTCGTCGAACCGAAACACCACCGCCAGCTCAAGTCCGCGCCCTACTTCGTCACGGCGATGTACGACGACACGGGCCGCCGGACCGTCCTGCCGAACCTCAACGACCACAACGGCCTCGACCTCGAACACGAGACCGAGGTCCTGCACCGCATGTGGCTTTCCCGGCGCGGCGTGACCTGGCGATCGATTCCCGCCGTCCGGCGGTCCCACACTCCAGGACGGCCCGCACCGCCACCGCCATGGCGGCTCGCTTTGGCGGTGGCGGCGGCCACGTCGGTGGTGGCCTTCGCGCTTCTGGTGTTTCTCTCGGTGCAACTGGCCGACGGCACGGAGTCGTCGAGTGATGACCCGCCCGTCTTCGTCCAGGTCATCGTGCTGGTGATGCTCGTGTTCGGCCCTGGCGCTGTCGCGTTCTTCGTCACGCTGTACGTCACGCGTGCACGGCGCGCGGCCCAGGCATCGGGTCCGCCCCGGCCGCGCACCAAGAAACAGCGTTAGCTCAGCACTCGATGACGTTGACCGCGAGGCCGCCGCGCGCCGTCTCCTTGTACTTGATGCTCATGTCGGCGCCGGTCTCCCGCATCGTCTTGATCGCCTTGTCCAGCGTCACGACGTGACTGCCGTCGCCACGCATCGCCATCCGCGCGGCGTGGATGGCCTTCGACGCGCCGACGGCGTTGCGCTCGATGCACGGGATCTGCACGAGTCCGCCGACCGGGTCGCAGGTCAGCCCGAGGTGGTGTTCGACGCCGATCTCGGCGGCGTTCTCCACCTGCGCCGGGCTGCCGCCGAGCACCTCGGTGAGCCCGGCGGCGGCCATCGCGGACGCCGAACCGACCTCGCCCTGGCAGCCGACCTCGGCACCGGAGATCGACCCGGTCTGCTTGAGGATCGACCCGATCGCGCCCGCGGTGAGCAGGAACGTCACGATCCCGTCGTCGGAGGCGCCCCGGATGAACCGCTGGTAGTAGTGCAGCACCGCGGGGATGACCCCGGCCGCGCCGTTGGTGGGCGCGGTGACGACCCGGCCGCCCGCGGCGTTCTCCTCGTTCACCGCGAGTGCGTACAGGCTGACCCAGTCCATGGCGTACAACGGGTCCTCGGCGCCGTCCTCGGCGAGGAGCTTGTCGTGCAACGCTTTCGCGCGACGCGGCACCTTGAGCCCGCCCGGCAGGACACCTTCGTGCGCGCAGCCGTTGCGGACGCATTCGGCCATGACCGCCCAGATGCCGAGCAGCCCCTCGCGGATCTCGTCCCGGCTCCGCCAGGCGAGTTCGTTGCGGAACATGATCTCGCTGATCGGCAGGCCGGTCGACGCGCAGTGCGCGAGCAGGTCGGCGCCGGTGCGGAACGGGTACGGCACCGGGGTCGAGTCCTCGACCACGACCGTGTCCGTCTCGTACGACTCGTCCCGCACGAACCCGCCGCCGACCGAGTAGTACGTCCGCTCCCGCAGCAGGACGCCCTCGCCGTCGAAGGCGCGGAAGATCATGCCGTTCGGGTGAGCGGGCAGGGATTTGCGGCGGTGCATGGTGAGGTCGGTGTCCTCGGTGAACACGATCTCGCGCTCGCCGCCCAGCCTCAGGCTGCCGGACTCGCGGATTTCCGCGATCTTGCCCGGCACGGTGCCGGTGTCGACCTCCTCCGGCCGCTCACCGGACAGCCCGAGCAGCACGGCCTTGTCGCTGCCGTGCCCGAACCCGGTGGCGCCCAGCGAGCCGAACAGTTCACTTTGGACACGCGCGGTGCGGTTCAGCAGGTTCTCGTCGACGAGACCGTCCACAAAGGTCCGTGCAGCCCGCATCGGGCCGACCGTGTGGGAGCTCGACGGTCCGATGCCGATCGAAAACAGGTCGAAGACGCTGATCGCCATTGATCCGCCCCTTCCCTAATTCCGGCCCGAAGTAATTTTTACCGCTGAGGGCCCATTGGATACAGCCAGAAGCGAGCTGGCCTCTTGTGCGGCCGGACCCTGTTCGGCGAGATGCCTCAGGTTGTCCGGCAGCTCTTCTCCACGGTAACTCTTCGTCTGCGCGTAGAGGCGTCCGGCACGGTAGGAGGACCGCACCAGCGGCCCGGCCATGACTCCGGCGAACCCCATCGCCTCGGCGGCCTTGGAGTGCTCGACGAACTCCTCCGGCTTCACCCACCGGTCCACCGGATGATGCCGCGGCGACGGCCGCAAATACTGCGTGATCGTCAGGATCTCGCAACCCGCGTCAACCAAATCCCGCATCGCCGGGGCCACCTCGTCGGGTGTCTCACCCATGCCCAGGATCAGGTTCGACTTCGTCACCAACCCAGCCTCACGGGCCTTCGTGATCACCTCAAGAGACCTTGCGTACCGGAAGCCGGGACGCATCCGCTTGAACACCCGCGGCACCGTCTCCAGGTTGTGCGCCAGCACCTCCGGTCGCGACGCGAACACCTCGGCCAGCTGCGCGGGATCGGCGTTGAAGTCCGGGATCAACAGCTCAACACCGGTGCCCGGATTCAAACTGTGGATCTGGCGCACCGTCTCCGCATACAGCCAGGCGCCACCATCCTCCAGGTCGTCCCGGGCGACGCCGGTGACCGTCGAATAGCGCAGTCCCATCGCCTGGACACTTTCGGCCACCTTGCGAGGCTCGGTCCGATCCAGCGCGGCGGGCTTACCGGTGTCGATCTGACAGAAATCGCAACGACGCGTGCACTGATCGCCACCGATCAGGAACGTCGCCTCACGGTCTTCCCAGCACTCGTAAATGTTGGGACACCCGGCCTCTTCACAAACCGTGTGCAGACCCTCACGGCGGACCAGGCCCTTGAGCTCGGTGAACTCCGGCCCCATCTTCGCCCGCGTCTTGATCCACGAAGGCTTCTTCTCGATCGGCGTCTGACTATTGCGGACCTCCAGCCGCAACAGCTTCCGGCCCTCCGGCGCCGCGGTCATCGCGCGAGGTCGGCGTAGAGGGGGTGCTTCTTGGCCAGCAGCTCGACACGGGCACGCAGCGTCTGCCGCACGTCGTCGTCGAAGTCCGGTTTGAGTGCCTCGGCGATGATGTCGGCGACCTCGGTGAAGTCCTCGGCGCCGAAGCCGCGGGTGGCCAGCGCCGGGGTGCCGATGCGCAGCCCCGAGGTCACCATCGGCGGACGCGGGTCGAACGGGACCGCGTTGCGGTTGACCGTGATCCCGACCGAGTGCAGCCGGTCCTCGGCCTGCTGACCGTCCAAAGCGGACTGGACGAGGTCGACGAGCACGAGGTGCACGTCGGTACCGCCGGTGAGCACCCGGACGCCCGCCTCCGCGGTGTCCGAACGCGACAGCCGGTCGGCGAGGATCTTCGCGCCTTCCAGCACACGCTGCTGACGCTCGCGGAACTCCTCGCTCGCGGCGATCTTCAGCGCGACGGCCTTGGCGGCGATGACGTGCTCCAGCGGCCCGCCCTGCTGACCGGGGAACACCGCCGAGTTGATCTTCTTCGCCAGCTCCTGACGGCACAGGATCAAGCCGCCGCGCGGGCCGCCGAGGGTCTTGTGCGTGGTCGTGGTGACGATGTCGGCGTGCGGCACCGGCGAGGGGTGCAGCCCGGCCGCGACCAGGCCGGCGAAGTGGGCCATGTCGACCATGAGCTTGGCGTCCACCGCGTCGGCGATGCGCCGGAACTCGGCGAAGTCGAGCTGACGCGGATAGGCGGACCAGCCGGCGATGATCAGCTTCGGCTTGTGCTCGACGGCCAGCCGTTCGATCTCGGCGAGGTCAACGATGCCGGTCTCTTTGTCGACATGGTAGGCGACGACGTTGTAGAGCTTGCCGGAGAAGTTGATCTTCATCCCGTGCGTCAGGTGGCCGCCGTGCGCCAGGTCGAGGCCGAGAATGGTGTCGCCCGGCTTCAACACGGCGAACATCGCGGCCGCGTTGGCCTGCGCGCCCGAGTGCGGCTGGACGTTGACGTGCTCTGCGCCGAAGAGCGCCTTCGCGCGCTCGATCGCGAGCTGCTCGACGACGTCGACGTGCTCGCAACCGCCGTAGTAGCGGCGGCCGGGGTACCCCTCGGCGTACTTGTTGGTCAGCACCGAACCCTGCGCCTCGAGCACGCCGAGCGGAGCGAAGTTCTCCGAGGCGATCATCTCCAGCGTGGACTGCTGGCGGGTGAGCTCGTCGGCGACCGCGGCGGCGATCTCCGGGTCCACTTCGGACAGCGGCGCGTCGAACGTGGTCATGGGTCAGGCCTCCTGGGTCAAAACCGCGTAGGCGGCGGCGTCGAGCAACTCCGGCAGGTCACCGCTGGTGCGTACCCGCAGCAGCCAACCCTGGCCGAACGCGTCGTCGTTGATGACCTCGGGGGTGTCCGAAGTGGCCTCGTTCACCTCGACGACCTCACCGCTGACCGGCGAGTACAGCTCGCTGACCGACTTGGTCGACTCGACCTCGCCGAACACCTCGCCCGCGGTGACCTTGTCGCCGACCGACGGGAGCTGGACGAAGACGATGTCGCCGAGCGACTCGGCGGCGAAGGCGGTGATCCCGACCGTGGCGACGCCGTCGGCGACGCTCAGCCACTCGTGATCCTTGGTGTAGGACAGGTCCTGGGGAATGCTGGTCATGCGAAAGCCTTTCGATGTGCCCGGCTGGTCAGGGCGGTCAGGAACGCTTGTAGAACGGGAGGGCGACGACCTCGACGGGCTCGATCCGCCCGCGGATGTCGACGGAAAGCCCGGTGCCGGGCTCGCTGTGTTCCCGGTCGACGTAGGCCATGGCGATCGGGTAACCCAGCGTCGGCGACAGCGCACCACTGGTGACCTCGCCGATCTCGGTCTCGCCCGCCAGCACTCGGTACCCGTGCCGCGGCGCGCGGCGCCCGGTGCCCTTGAGGCCGACGCGCACGCGCGGGACGTCGGCCTTGGCCAGCTCTTCGAGCGCGGCCTTCCCGACGAAGTCGCCGGGCTTCTCGAACTTCACGACCCGGCCCAGCCCGGCCGCGAACGGGTTCAGCGCACGGGTGAGTTCGTTGCCGTACAACGGCATTCCCGCTTCGAGCCGCAGTGTGTCGCGGCAGGCGAGCCCGGCCGGGAGCAGCCCGTGCCCCTCCCCCGCCTCGGTCAGGAGCCGCCACAGCGCCGGTGCCTCGGCGGCCGGGACGAACAGCTCGAAGCCGTCCTCCCCGGTGTAGCCGGTGCGGGCGAGGAGGACGTCGTGTCCCTTCACCTCGGCCGGGACGCTCGCGTAGTACTTCAGCGAGTCCAAGTCCGCGTCGGTGACCGCGCGGAGGATCGCCACCGCGTTCGGGCCCTGGACGGCGATCAGCGCGACGTGCTCGGAGCGGTTGTCGACCACGGCGTCGAATCCGGCGACCCGCTCGGCCAGCGCCTCGGCGACGACGTCCGCGTTACCCGCGTTCGCCACCACCAGGAACTTTTCGTCGGCGAGCCGGTAGACGACCAGGTCGTCCAGCACGCCGCCGTCGGCGTCGCAGATCATCGTGTAGCGGGCGCGGCCCGGTTTGACGCCGGACAGGTTGCCCACCAGCGCGTAGTCCAGCGTCGCCGCGGCCTCCGGGCCGGTGACCTCGATCTCCGCCATGTGCGAGAGGTCGAACAGCCCGGCCGCGGTGCGCACGGCTTTGTGCTCGGCCAGCTCGCTGGCGTAGCGGACCGGCATCGACCAGCCCGCGAAATCGGTGAACAGCGCACCGAGTCCCTTGTGGACTTCGTGCAGGGAGGTTTCCTTCGACACGGGCTCAGCCTTCGTAAGCGTTGAGGGGCGGGCAGGAGCAGACGAGGTTGCGGTCGCCGTGGGCACCGTCGATCCGGCGCACCGGCGGCCAGTACTTCGTCTTGCGCGAAACCCCGGCGGGGAACACGGCGAGCTCGCGATCGTAGGGCTTGTCCCACTCGCCGACCAGCGCACCGGCGGTGTGCGGGGCATTGCGCAGCGGGCTGTCCTCCGCGGTCCAGCGGCCTTGCGCGACACCGTCGATCTCCTCGCGGATGGCGATCATCGCGTCGCAGAACCGGTCGATCTCGGTGAGGTCCTCGCTCTCGGTCGGCTCGACCATGAGCGTGCCGGCGACCGGGAACGACATCGTCGGCGCGTGGAAGCCATAGTCGATCAGCCGCTTCGCGACGTCGTCGACGGTGACGCCGGTTTCCTTGGTGATGCCGCGCAGATCGAGGATGCACTCGTGCGCGACGAGGCCGTCCTGCCCGGTGTAGAGCACCGGGTAGTGCGGGCCGAGCCGCGCGGCGACGTAGTTCGCGGCGAGCACCGCGACCTCGGTGGCCGCGGTGAGGCCGGGCGCGCCCATCATGCGGACGTAGGCCCACGAGATCGGCAGGATCGAGGCCGAGCCGTAGGGCGCGGCGCTGATCGGGCCGACGCCGGTTTCCGGGCCCGCGGTGTCCAGCAGCGGGTGGTTGGGCAGATACGGCGCGAGGTGCGCGCGCACCGCGACCGGGCCGACGCCGGGGCCACCGCCGCCATGCGGGATGCAGAACGTCTTGTGCAGGTTCAGATGCGAGACGTCGCCGCCGAACTCGCCCGGCTTGGCCAGGCCCAGCAGCGCGTTGAGGTTCGCACCGTCCACATAGACCTGTCCGCCGCCGTCGTGCACGATCTTGGCGAGCCGCTCGATGCCGTGCTCGTACACCCCGTGCGTGGACGGGTAGGTGACCATGATCGCGGCGAGCGTGTCCTTGTGCGCGTCCACTTTGGACTGGAGGTCGTCGAGGTCGACGTTGCCCTCGGCAGTGCACTTGACCACGACCACGCGCATCCCGGCGAGCACCGCCGAGGCGGCGTTGGTGCCGTGCGCGGACGACGGGATCAGGCAGACGTCGCGGCCCTCGTCGCCGTTGGCGCGGTGGTAGGCGCGGATGGCCAGCAGCCCGGCGAGCTCGCCCTGGCTGCCCGCGTTCGGCTGCAGCGACACCTTGTCGTAGCCGGTGACCTCGGCCAGCCAGCCCGACAGCTGCTCGACCAGCACGTGGTAGCCCTCGGCGTCGCCGGCGGGCGCGAACGGGTGGATGCCCGCGAACTCGCGCCAGCTGATCGGCTCCATCTCGGTGGTGGCGTTGAGCTTCATCGTGCACGAACCGAGCGGGATCATGCCGCGGTCGAGCGCGTAGTCCTGATCGGACAGACGCCGCAGATACCGCAGCATCGCCGTCTCGGACCGGTGCGCGACGAAGACCTCGTGGCTCAGGTAGCCGCTCTCGCGGGCGAGACCGTTCGGCAGCGCCTTCTTGCTCTCCTCCGGCGCGGCTTCGACCCCGAACGCACGCAGGACCTTCACGAGGATGTCCGGGCGGGTGACCTCGTCACAGGCGACGCGGACGTGGTCGGCATCGATGTGGCCGAGGTTGATCCCGCTTTCCCTTGCCGCGGCGTGGATTTCGGCCGCCTTGCCGGGCACGCGCGCGACGACGGTGTCGAAGAATCCCTCGTGCACGACCTCGACGCCGCCCTGCCGCAGCGCCTCGGCGAACCCGGCGGCCAGGCCGTGCACCCGGGCGGCGATGCGCTGGAGGCCGTCCGGACCGTGGTAGACCGCGTACATCGCGGCGAGCACGGCGGGCAGCACCTGCGCGGTGCAGATATTGGACGTCGCCTTCTCACGGCGGATGTGCTGCTCGCGGGTCTGCAGTGCGAGGCGGTACGCCGGGTTGCCGTCGGCGTCGACCGAAACCCCGACGAGGCGGCCGGGCAGTGAGCGCTCCAGTCCACTCCGGACGGACAGGTACCCGGCGTGCGGGCCGCCGTAGCCGAGCGGGACGCCGAAACGCTGCGTCGAGCCGGCCGCGACGTCGGCGCCGAACTCACCCGGCGAGGTGATGAGGGTCAGGGCCAGGAGGTCGGCGGCGACGGTGAACAGCGCGCCCGCGGCCTTCGCCGAACCGGAGATCGCGTGGTAGAAGCCGGGGCCGCGCAGCACGCCGGACGCGCCGGGGTACTGGACGACGACGCCGAAGAACTCCGCGGGCAGCCCGGTCAGCAGGTCGCGGACCTGGACCTCGATGCCCAGCGCCTCGGCGCGGGTGCGGACCACGGCGATGGTCTGCGGCAGGCATTCGGCGTCGAGGACGACGACGTTCGACTTGGACTTGGAGGCACGCCGCATGAGCGTCACGGCCTCGGCGACGGCGGTGGCCTCGTCGAGCAGGGAGGCGTTCGCGGTGGCCAGGCCGGTGAGGTCGGCGACCATGGTCTGGAAGTTGAGCAGGGCTTCGAGACGGCCCTGCGAGATCTCCGGCTGATACGGCGTGTACGCGGTGTACCAGGCCGGGTTCTCCAGCACGTTGCGGCGGATCACCGGCGGGGTCACGGTGTCGTGGTAGCCGAGGCCGATCATCTGCGTCATCGGACGGTTACGCGCGGCGAGCGCCCGCAGTTCGGCGGTGGCGTCCTCTTCGGACGCGGCGGCGGGGAGATCGAGGCCGTGAGCACTGCGGATGGCGGACGGGACCGCGGCGGCGACGAGCGCGTCCAGGCTGCCGTAACCGCATTCGGCCAGCATCTTGGCCTGTTCGGCCACCGATGGGCCGATATGCCGGGTGTCGAACGGTGTCGATGTGATGGGGAGCTCCTCGGGCCGGGCACTGGGTAGACCGGTGCGCTGGAACTCCCCCTCTGTCATGGCACCTGAGAGTTTCACCGTGCGTTCCCGATCGAACACAGCACGGCTTTCACCTTGGGTGAGGCGTGGGTACGCCTGCTTTCCAGAGTGGCCTCGCACGAAGCGGTAGTGGATACCTGAGAGATTCCGGGGAGTTTGCTCCTTCGGTGCCCCACCACGTTCGTGGGGGCTCTCCCGCTCCGGCTCGACGGCCCGATCTGTAGTTGTCGCGCATACCGTACCCGGCGGCTTCACCCCCCGTCCACTTCTCCCCGCCCACACCACACCGGCGATCTCACGTGATTGAACGGCGACCTCACGTGATTGAACGGAGATCTCGCGTGCTTACAGGGGGGTGACGTAGGCGCCGGAGATGCCGCCGTCGACGAGGAACTGGGAGGCGGTGATGAAACTGGCGTCGTCGCTGGCGAGGAAGGCGACGGCGGCGGCGATCTCCTCCGGCTCGGCGAACCGCCCGACCGGGACGTGCACGAGACGCCGCGCGGCCCGCTCGGGGTCCTTCGCGAACAGCTCCTTGAGCAGCGGGGTGTTCACCGGTCCGGGGCACAGCGCGTTGACGCGGATGTTCTCGCGCGCGAACTGCACGCCCAGCTCGCGGCTCATCGCGAGCACGCCGCCCTTGGACGCGGTGTAGGAGATCTGCGAGGTCGCCGCGCCCATGACCGCCACGAACGACGCCGTGTTGACGATCGAGCCCTTCCCCTGACGCCGCATGTGCGGCAGGACGGCCTTGCAGCACAGGTACACCGAGGTCAGGTTGACCTGCTGGACCTTCTGCCACGCGTCGATGCCGGTGGTGAGGATCGAGTCGTCGTCCGGCGGCGAGATCCCGGCGTTGTTGAACGCGACGTCGACCGAGCCGAACTGGTCCACTGTGGACTGGAACAGGGCCTCGACCTGCTCGGCGTCGGTGACGTCGGTCTGCACGAATACGCCGCCGACCTCGTCCGCCGCGACCTTGCCCTGCTCCGGCGCGACGTCGGCGATGACGATCTTCGCGCCCTCGCTCGCCAGGCGGCGCGCGGACGCGAGCCCGATCCCGCTGGCCCCACCGGTGATCACCGCGACGCGGCCCTCGAAACGCTGCACCATCCCTACTCCTCCGTGCTCAGAAAGACGTTCTTGGTCTCGGTGAACGCCGTCGCGGCGTCCGGCCCGAGCTCACGGCCGAGACCGGACTGCTTGAATCCGCCGAACGGCGTCCAGTACCGCACCGACGAATGCGAGTTGACCGAGAGGTTCCCCGACTCGACGCCGCGGGAGACCCGGAAGGCGCGGCCGACGTCGCGGGTCCAGATCGACCCGGACAGGCCGTACTCGGTGTAGTTGGCCATGTCGACCGCGTCGGCCTCCTCGGCGAACGGGACGACGGCGACGACCGGGCCGAAGATCTCGTCCGTGGCCAGGGGATCCTGCAGATTCGGCGGGGTGACGACGGTCGGCGCGAACCAGAACCCCGGCCCGTCCGGCGCGCTCCCCCGGAACGCCACCGGTGTCCGATCGTCCACATAGGACGACACCTTCGCGTGGTGCGCGGCCGAGATGAGCGGCCCCATCTCGGTCTTCTCCGACCCCGGATCGCCGACGACCACACCACGCACGGCGGGTTCGAGCAGCTCCATGAACCGGTCGTACGCGCTCGCCTGCACGAGGATCAGCGAGCGCGCGCAGCAGTCCTGGCCCGCGTTGTCGAAGACCCCGTACGGCGCCGTCGCGGCGGCCTTCTCCAGGTCGGCGTCGGCGAAGACGATGTTCGCGTTCTTCCCGCCCAGCTCCAGCGTCACGCGCTTCACCTGCGCCGCGCAGCCCGCCATGATCCGCTTGCCGACCTCGGTGGACCCGGTGAAGACGACCTTGCGTACCGCCGGATGCTCGACGAACCGTTGTCCCACCACGGATCCCTTACCCGGCAGCACCTGGAAGACGTCCTCGGGGATGCCCGCCTCGCGCGCCAGTTCGGCGAGCCGGAGCGCGGTCAACGGCGTCAGCTCGGCGGGCTTGAGGACCACGGTGTTCCCGGCCGCGAGCGCGGGCGCGAAACCCCAGCCCGCGATCGGCATCGGGAAGTTCCACGGCACGATCACGCCGACGACGCCGAGCGGCTCGTGGAACGTGACGTTCACCCCGCCCGGCACCGGGATCTGCTTCCCGATCAGGCGTTCCGGCGCGGCGGCGTAGTAGTTCAGGACGTCGCGGACGTTGCCCGCTTCCCAGCGCGCGTTGCCGATCGTGTGCCCGGAGTTCGTGACCTCCAGCCGGGCGAGGTTCTCGATGTCGTTCTCGACGGCGTCGGCGAAACGACGCAGCAGTCGCGCACGGTCGCCGGGGGCGACGTCGCGCCAGGCCGGGAACGCGGCCCGCGCGCGGGCGATCGCGGCGTCGGTCTCCTCGGCGGTGGTCAGCGCGACCGACCGCACCACCTCTTCGGTGGCGGGGTTGATCACGTCGAAACTGGTGCTCATTACCTCTCCTTACGGGCGGCCGCCACGAGGGCCGCGAAGAGCCGGAGGTCGTCGGTGTCCTGTTCGGGATGCCATTGCACCCCGAGGACGAAGTTCCCGCCGGGCAGCTCGGCGGCCTCGACGGTGCCGTCGGCGGCCCAGCCGACCGGGACGAGCCCGTCGCCGAGCCGGTCGATGGCCTGGTGGTGGTAGCACATCGCCTTGGTCTCCGCCCCGAGGATCGCGGCGGCGCGCGACCCCTCGGCGAGGGTGATCGTGCTGGTCCCGAACGTCGCGGGCGCGGGCTGATGCTCGCGGCTGCCGGTCGCCTCGGGCATGTCCTGGGTCAGCGTGCCGCCGAGCGCGACGCTGATCACCTGGAGCCCCCGGCAGACGCCGAGCACCGGAACCCCGGCTTCGATCGCCGCGCCGAGCAGGCCGAACTCGAAGGCGTCACGATCGGGCCTGGTGTAGGTCTTCTCATGCGGTTCCTGGCCGTACCGCGCCGGATCGACGTCGGCGCCGCCGACCAGCACCAGTGCGTCCACAGTGGACATCAGCCGCGTATAGGCGTCGCTCACCGGCGGGAGGAGCACGGGAATACCGCCCGCGGCGGTCACGCAGTCGACGTAGACACGGTGCAGGAGCGCGGCTTCGGTGTCCCAGACGCCGAACCGGGCGGGCTCGATGTACGTCGTCAGGCCGATGACCGGCTTCCGCCGACGTACTTCCTCCCGCGGAGGCGGCGAAGAATCAGAGGCGTTCGAAACCACGAATGCGCTCCCAATCGGTGACGGCCTTCTCGAAGGCCTCGCGTTCGATCTTCGCCGCGTTGAGATAGTGCGTATGGACGTCGAACCCGAACGCCCGCTCGACGATCTCGCTCGCCGCGAACTCGCTGATGGCCTCGCTGATCGTGGCGGGCACCCGCGGCAGCGCGTAGGAGTCGTAGGCGTTGCCGGTGAACTCCTCCTCCAGCGGCAGCTCGTTCTCGATGCCGTGCAACCCGGCGGCGATGAGGGCCGCGACGGCGAGGTAGGGGTTGACGTCGCCGCCGGGCACGCGGTTCTCCACGCGCAGCGAATCGCCGTGACCGACTACGCGCAGCGCGCACGTGCGGTTGTCGGTGCCCCAGGCGATCCCGGTCGGCGCGAAGCTGCCGCGCACGAACCGCTTGTAGGAGTTGACGTTCGGCGCGAAGAAGTAGGTCAGCTCGCGTAGTCCGGCGAGCTGACCGGCGAGGAAGTGCTCCATCAGCCGGGAGAACCCGCCGGGCCGGTCACCGGCGAGCACCGCGCCGCCCTCGGCCGAGCGCAGGCTGATGTGGATATGGCAGGAGTTGCCCTCGCGCTCGTCGTACTTCGCCATGAAGGTGAGGCTCTTGCCCTCCTGCGCGGCGATCTCCTTGGCCCCGGTCTTGTAGATGCTGTGGTTGTCGCAGGTGGTCAGCGCGTCGGCGTAGCGGAAGGCGATCTCCTGCTGGCCGGGGTTGCACTCCCCCTTGGCCGACTCGACGTACATGCCGGCGCCGCCCATCTCGCGGCGGATGCGGCGCAGCAGCGGCTCGATCCGCGCGGTACCGAGCATCGAGTAGTCCACATTGTACTGATTGGCGGGCTTCAGACCCTGGTAGCGCTTGTCCCACGCGGCTTCGTAGCTGTCGTCGAAGACGATGAACTCCAGCTCGGTGCCGACGTACGCGGCGAGCCCGCGCTCGGCGAGCCGGTCGAGCTGGGCCCGCAGGATCTGCCGCGGCGACACCGTGACGGGCCCGCCCTGCACCCGCTCCACGTCGGCGAGCACCAGCGCCGTGCCCGGCTGCCACGGGATCAGCCGCAGCGTGTCGAAGTCGGGCCGCAGCACGAAGTCGCCGTAACCGGTGTCCCAGGACGAGATGTCGTAGCCGTCGACGGTGTTCATCTCGACGTCGACGGCCAGGAGGTAGTTGCAGGCCTCGGTGGCGTGCGGTACCACCTCTTCGAGGAAGTACTCTGCGGCGCAGCGCTTGCCCTGCAGCCGGCCCTGCATGTCGGTCATCGCGACGAGCACCGTGTCGATCGTCCCGTCGGCGACCAGCGTGCGCAGCTGATCGAGGGTGAGCATGCCTTGTCTCCGCGCCATCGGCCACCCCAAAGGTTTGAATCGAATCCTTTGCGCGTTCTTCCTACCGGGTCAGCCCGAACGGGTCAACCGGAGCAAAGGTATGAATTTGAACCTTTAAATCCGGCCGCCGTCGCCTCGGGACATACCGGCCGGAATGTCTGTGTTGTCCGGCTGAGAAGAGTCTGTGAATCCCGTCCGCGTGGGACCATTCGGGGAGCGTCGCACGTTGTACGGGGCAGGAGAGGTGAGATCGATGACCACAGCATTCACGCAGAGCTCGGTGAACCCGCAGCAGGCACGCCCCCAGCTGCCCACGATGCCCACCGGCTGGCCGATCGGTTCCTACGAGTCGTACGAGCAGGCCCAGCGGGCGGTCGACCACCTCGCGGGCACCGACTTCCCGGTGACCGACGTGACCATCGTCGGCGTCGAACCGGTGCTCGTCGAGCGCATCGCGGGCCGGATGAACTGGCGCAGGCTGCTCGGCAACGCGGCGATGTCCGGCGCGCTGTTCGGCCTGTTCCTCGGCCTGGTGCTGAGCATGCTGAACCCGGGCGCCGGGCTCATCCCGATCGGGATCGGCCTCGTCGCCGGTATCGGGTTCAACCTGCTGTTCGGCGCGCTGGGCTACGCGGCCAGCCCGAACAAGCGGGGGTTCATCTCGCAGAGCCAGCTCGTCGCGCGCCGTTATGACGTGCTGAGCCAGCCGCGCAACGCCGAGAAGGGCCGCGAACTCCTGGCCGACCTCGCCGCGCGCAGCGCCTTCGGCCACTGACCCGCTTGACGCATTCGGGCCCGCGAGTTCTCCACTCACGGGCCCGAGTGTCAGGTACCGCTGGAGACCGTGGGGCCGTCGAGGGCGCTGTCGTGTTTCGGGTCACCGGCACGCAGCAGCTTGCGCCAGTGCGCGCGGTCGTGCCGGGCGGGCGGGGTTTCGGTCAGGAACTCGCGCAGGATGGCCAGGAACCGTCCGGGGTTCGTGCGGTACGGGAAGTGCCCGGCGCCCTCGAAGAGCACGAGCTTGCTGCCCGGCATGGCCCGGTGCGCCCGATGCGCGTGGGCGACCGGCACCACCTGGTCGCGGGTCCCCCACATGAGCATCGTCGGGATGCCTTCGGTCAGATAGCAGCGGTCGAGCATGTTGACGACCTGGCCACGCCAGTCCACCACCGAACGCAACGTACGCAGGAAGGCCTGTCTGCTCGGCGGTTCCATCAGCCGCACGTACCGGGACACGACATAGTCGAGTTCGGCGGCGGGCCCGGGGCCGAGGCCGAAACCGCCGGTGCGGCGCAACACCGAGCCCAGCCCGCGCAGCGCCGAAAGCACCGGGGTGACACCGAGCAGTGGCATCGCCAGCCCGGCACCCGGCGCCGCGGCCAGCCGCAGCAACGGGTGCACGGACGCGCCGATCCCGCCGGAACCGATGAGCACGAGACGCTCGCACAGCTCCGGGAACTGGTAGGCGAACTGCATCGCGACCCCGCCGCCCAGCGAATGCCCGACCACGCTGACCCGGTCGATGTCGAGCGTCGCGAGCAGATCCCGCATGCCGCACGCGTAGGCGGCGACGGAGTAGTCCGCGCGGGGCTTCGCGGAGGCGCCGTGGCCGAGCAGGTCCGGGGCGAGCACGGTGAATTCACCGGACAACGACGCGAGCAGGTCGAGCCAGGTCGAGGAGTCATCGCCGATCCCGTGCAGGAGCAGCACGACGGGCCCGCTCCCGGCCAGCCGGTAGGCGCGCTCGTAGCCGTGGACGATCCGCGTGCGCGGGGCGAGGGTGTCCGCCCCGATCCCGGTGAGTGACGGCACAGCCTCAGCACAGCACGCGTGCGTTGGCGGCACGTTTCGGGCAGGTTCGCATCAGGTGAACCGTGGTGGGGGCGGGCCCCACCCCCCCGCCCCCCACGCCCCCAACCCCCGCCCCCGCGGAGGGCGCCACGGCCGGCGCCCCCGGGCCCGCGCCCGGGCCCTGGAAG
>NZ_JBHYIQ010000068.1:30776-37628 GCF_042739895.1 Amycolatopsis sp. NPDC059021 | reverse complement strand
TTTATACGTGACCGCGCCACACCCTCAGCACCCCCGGGGTGGGTGGGGGCCTGTTTGGGGGATGGTTCCAATCTGGTCAACGGTGGGGGGCGCGCCCCCCCCCGCCGCCCCCACCAGGCCACCTACCGCGTCGCCGGCGGAGGACTCGACGGCGGCGTCGCCGGTGCCGTCGCCGGTGCCGAGGAAGACGGGGCCGCCGGGGCGCTGGAGGTCGGCGCGCCCGGGCTCGGGCTCGGTGTCGTCCCCTTCGGGATCGCGGCGCTGAACGGGATGTCGGTCCGTTCCCGGCAGACACCGCGGTAGCCGTTGTAGCCGTTGACGTACCCTCGGTTGTCGGCCACGCCCTGGTCGAGCCACGGCCGCGGGAACTTGTTGTCCGCACCGACCCGCATCTTGCTGCCCGTGCCCGGCTCGCAGGCGTAGCGGCTCAGCGCGAGCGGCCTGCCTTCCTCGTCGTAGAGGTAGACATCGGTCAGCGGCTTGCCCTGCGCGTCGAACGCGTAGACGTTGCCGACCTGGTCGTTGCCGTACTGCAGTTGCTTGCTGCCGTATGAGTCGTTCGTGTTCGAGTAGTGGTACGAGCCCGAGTTGTACGAGTTCCGGCCGGCGACCAGATCGGCCGCGGCCCCGAACCCGCCGAGCATGCCGCCGATGACGAACGCCGAGATCGGCACCGACACCCACAGCAGCCGCCGGTCCTTGCCCACCTTCGCACCGGCCCAGACCGCCGCGACCGCGGCGACCAGCAGGAACGGCAGCAACAACGCCGCGTACCGGTGCCGCAGCATGAGCAGCAGCCCGAACGCGACCAGCACGAGGGCGCACACCAGCCACCATGCCGGCCGCAGCGAACGCAGGTAGCCCAGCGCCTTCCCGCCGTCGCGATTGTCCTCAGTGGACGCCAGCCGCGCCCGCGCCCACTCGACCTCCGGGAGCGCCAGCACGGAAGCGAGGCCGCGCCGGATCAGGAAGTACACGCTCAGCGCGAAGACCGGCACCAGGAACAGCAGGCCGAGCAGCGCGTCCGGATTGACCCGCACCGCAGCGGCGAACGCGAACATCGCGAGCCCCGCCGCGCAGAACACCAAGCCCCACAAGGCGAATCGCGGCCCGAACAGGCCCGGCGCCTTCGCTCCCGGCGCCGGCAGCACGGTCGTCGCCGCTTCGGACGGCGGCGGGTAGCCGCCCGCCGACCGCAACTCCGCCGCGTAGCTCTCCGGCGTGCCGAGCCGTTCGATCAGCGCCTCGACCTTGGCGTCGGCGCCCAGCTCGGCCTCCATCTCGGCCAGATGCGGCCGGACGTCTTCCAGGATTTCCTCGATCTCACCGGCGGGCAGGTCAGCGAGCGCCGTCCGGACCCTCGCCAAATACACCCGCACGGCGGTCGGCCGCTCACTCATGCTGCCTCTCCCTGTCCCAGCAATACGTCCATGGTGGACGCGAATCCCTGCCAGACCTTCATCGATTCGGCCAGCCGGGCGCGTCCCGGTTCGTTCAGGCTGTAGTACTTGCGGTGCGGCCCTTCCTCGCTCGGCACCACATACGACGTCAGCAGGCCCGCCTTGTACAAGCGGCGCAGGGTGCCGTATACCGACGCGTCCCCCACGTCCTCCAGGCCGGCGATCCTGAGTCTTCGCAGGACGTCGTAGCCGTAACCGTCGTCCTCGCGCAGCACCGCGAGCACGGCGAGATCGAGAACGCCCTTGAGTAGCTGACTGATCTCCACCCGATCCCTCCAGTCTTACGCGACAGAAGGTACCACGCATTGCGCAGTAGTGCGCACAGCAGTGCGCCGATCGGCCAAGGAAGGTGTCTCTCAGGCCGGAATTCCCAGGTCAGCACGTATCTCGTCGCGGATGCGCGCGACGACGCCGGAGTGTCGCCAGGCTCGCGTCACCTGGACGAGCCACGCGGCCTCGGTGGCGACGTCGGCATCCGGGAGCTGCCCGGCGGGGACGTCGGCGTCCTCGGCCTGATAGCGCCGGTCCGCCTCGCTCGCGAGCAGCGCGGCGGCGAGCGCGGCCGCCTCGACCGTGGCGGCGATCAGCCGTTCCGGCACCCCGGCACGGCGCGCCCGTGCTTCGGCCAGCGCCGGGATCTCCGGATCGAAGTACGGGCGCAGGGCGAGGTGCCCATCCCGGATTTCGATGACCCGCCGGTACAACGCGAACTCGACACCGCCGGGCAGGCCACGTCCGGGATCGAGGGCGATACCCGGAACGGCGGCGCGCAGCGCGGCCCACAGCGGTTCGACGCGGCGATACGCGTGATACGCGCGAAGCCAGCGAAGCGGCGCGCTCAGCGAAGGCCCCCAGACGCTGAGCGTCGCACCAGCGACCGCGAAGCCGACACACCCCGCGGCGAGAATCGCCGAATAGACGTCCTCGCTGGCGTTCACCTGCCCGGTGGCGATGAGCCTGCCGATGTCGTCGATCCCCCAGAACGTCCACGCCAGTGCGGAAACCGCGCCGCCGACGATGAGCCACAGCCCGGTCCGCAGTGGCCCCGGCTCGGCGCGCCGCGCGAAGCGGCCGAACACGACGATGAACGTCGAGAGGCTGACGACGCCGTAGACGATGAAGAGCATCAGGTACGCAACGAGGTACCAGAGCCGACCTTCCCCCGCGACAGTGTCTTCGCCTGCCCGGTGCGTCCGGGCAAGGAAGAACAACACCAATTCTCCGGCGATCACGACGGCCGTGAGCAGCGCGTGCCAGCCTGGCCTGGCATGCACGCCCAGCCGCATCGAGCGGGCGAACGCCACCGCGAAGGCCATCGCGCCGATCTTGAACAGATCCGAGGCGAGGTTCACCAGGCTGGCGAGCGGTTCCCGCCCGGCGACCAAGGCCTCCGTCGCGGGCGTGAGCACGAGGATTCCCGCCGCGATGCAGATCCCGAAGCCGGACAGGCACCACATCCGGCGCGCGGGCTGGGTACGCCGCGCTTCGACGAGCTTGAAGCTGAAACCGGCGAAGCCGAGCACACAGCAGTAGTAGGCCAGTGTTTCGATCACGAGGACCCGCGACGGGGCTTGCTCCCGAACAGGGTGTCCAGCCGGGCCATCCCGCCCGCGATGTCGCTGTCGTGTTCGTCGGACCTCGCCGGCGCGCGGACGCCCTCGCCGCGGGCCACCCGGTGCGCGATGAGCGAGGCCAGCAGTTCGGCCTCCTGCTCCTCGACGGCGGTGTACGTGGTCCTGCCGAGCACGCGGCGGACGAGTTCCGGTGACAGGTTCGGCATGAGCGCGCGGCTGGCGGCGGCGTCGATCGCCGCTCCGACGGCGCCGGGCGCGGCGGAACCGACGTGCCCGCACAGCAGATGGCCGACCTCGTGCAGCAGGATGTGCCGCCGGTGCAACGCGGTGGTGTTGGTCGGATAGAGGATGTAGTCGGCACGCTCGGTGCTCATCAGCAGCCCGCAGGGACCGCCGGACGGCGCGTTCACCGGCATCAGCTCGATCGGGCGCCCGCGCCGGTCCGCGATCGCGGCGACGAACCGTTCGGCGTCGAACGGTTCGGGCAGGGTCAGCGTCTCGGCCAGTCTGCGGCACCGCCGCCAGAGCTGCTTGCGCTGCCGGTCCCGCACGGCTCAGGCCTCCCTGTGCTGGCCGCCGCGGCCGGCCTCCCTGCGGGCGATCGCGTCGATCATGTCGCTGATCGTGTCCAGCCCGTCGGCCGAGAGGGTCACCGCGCGCAGCGCGACGTCCCGGACGCCGGCGTCGCGCAGCGCACCCAGCAGGGCCAGCTCCTCGGCGATCTTGGTGCTCTGCTCGTCGTCGAAGAAGTATGCCGGAGGAACACCGAAGAACTGCGCGAGCGCCTCGAGATGCCGTTTGGTCGGGTTGTCACGGCGGCCGGTCCGCAACTGCCAGAGGTAGGTGGTGGAGAAGCTCTCCCCCGTCGCCTCACGACAGGCCTTCGCGACCTCTTCATGGCTGTAGGACTCACGATCCGGCCTGCGCACGACGTCGAACAGTCTGTCGATCTTGTCGGCGAGCGTCGACTTGCCGGGTTCGGTGGCCACCATCACTCCCTCAACGGCGCTGTAGTGCGCGTTTTCATCCTAGTTGACGAGGACGCTGGTCGCATCAACGCGAGTTACCACGCGGCCGCGGCTGGCATCGCGGGCAGGAGAACGAGGAGCGGTTCATGAACGGTTCGCGACGGATCGCCGAGCCGCAGCGACGGCAGGGCAGCCCCTCCTGGCCGTAGGCGTCGAGCGACCGGTCGAAGTAGCCGGACTGGCCGTTTACGTTGACGTACAAGGCATCGAAAGACGTCCCGCCCGCGACGAGCGCTTCGGCCATGACCTCGGAAGCCGCCGTCAGCACCGCCCTGGTCCTGGCCGCGGTGAGCTTGTCCGTCGGCCGCGCCCAGTGCAGTTTCGAGCGCCACAGCGCCTCGTCGGCGTAGATGTTGCCGACACCGGACACCAGCGTCTGATCCAGCAGCGCGCGTTTGACCTCGGTGCGACGCGAACGCAGCGCCTTCACCGCGACGTCGAGATCGAACGCCGGATCCATCGGATCCCGCGCGATGTGCGCGATCGCCGCGGGCAGCCGCGTGCCGTCGACCTCGGCCAGATCGTCCAGCGCGAGACCGCCGAAGGTGCGTTGATCCACGAACCGCAGCTCCGGGCCGTCGTCTGCGAAACGGATCCGGACCCGCAGATGCTTTTCGTCCGGCGCGCCCTCGGGCTGGACGAGCATCTGCCCGCTCATCCCGAGGTGCGCGAGAACGGCTTCTTCCGAATCAAGCTCCAGCCACAGGTACTTGCCACGGCGGCGCGCCGCGTCGATCCGGACGCCCGCGAGACGGCCGGTGAAATCCTCCGCACCGAGCGCGTGACGACGGATCGCCCGCGCGTGGAGCACTTCGACCTTGCTGATCGTGCGATGCGCGACATGCGCCTCGAGGCCGGCGCGAACCACCTCGACCTCGGGAAGTTCAGGCATACGCCCATTCTGGCGCAAGGCTCAGGACGAGGAGCCTTCGCCGTCGTTCTCTTCGGGCTCGCCGGCCTGCTTGGCGGCGATCTCGTCCGTGAGCGCCCGCCACGCCATCTCAGCGGCCTTCTGCTCGGCTTCCTTCTTGGTGGACCCCGTGCCGCGCCCGTAGTCCCGGCCGCCGACGAGCACCGTGGCGGTGAACTCCTTGCGGTGGTCCGGACCGGTGTCCTCGACCCGGTACTCGGGCACACCGAAGCCCGCCGACGCTGTCAGCTCCTGGAGGCTGGTCTTCCAGTCCAGCCCGGCGCCCCGCCTCGGCGCCTCGGCGAGCAGCCCGTCGAAGAGGTGATGCACCAGCTTCCGGGCGACCTCGATGCCGTGCTGCAGGTAGACGGCACCGATGACGGCCTCGAGACCGTCGGCGAGGATGCTCGCCTTGTCCCTGCCGCCGGTGAGCTCCTCGCCCTTGCCCAGCAACAGGTGTGCCCCGAGGCCGCCCTCGCCGAGCCCGCGCGCCACACCCGCCAGTGCGTGCATGTTGACGACACTGGCGCGCAGCTTCGCGAGCTGGCCCTCGGGCAGCTCGGGGTGAGTGGTGTAGAGGTGGTCGGTGACCACGAGGCCGAGCACCGCGTCGCCGAGGAACTCCAGCCGCTCGTTGGGCGGGAGACCACCGTTCTCATAAGCGTAGGAACGATGGGTCAGCGAAAGCCTCAGCAGCTCGGGGTCGAGAGTGACCCCGAGCGCCTCGAGCAGTGAGATGGGATCGACCGCGGGGCCGTTGGGTGTCTTACCCCCCATGACCGGTTACCCCGGATCAGGCGGGCTCGACGACCTGGCGGCCGTTGTGCTGGCCGCACGACGGGCACGCGACGTGCTGGAGCTTCGGCTGCTTGCAGGCGCGGTTGGAGCAGGGCACCAGCTGAACCGGAGCCGCCTTCCACTGGCTGCGGCGCGCGCGCGTGTTGGATCGCGACATCTTCCGCTTCGGGACGGCCACGAGTAGATCTCCTTAAGACGGTCTGCCCGCGGTCAGGCGAGCGAAACTAGGCTTGCTTTCCGGGGCCGTCCACGGGCTTGTCACCCGCGTTCTCGTCGAAACGCTCGACCAGTGCGGCCCACCGAGGGTCTATCTTCTCATGCCCGTGTCCGGGCTCGAGATCGGCCCACTTGACGCCGCATTCGGTGCACAACCCGGCACAGTCCTCGGTGCACAGCGGCGCCAGCGGCAGGGCCAGCACGATCGCGTCGCGGACGATCGGCTCCAGGTCGATCCGGTCGTCGACCAGGCGGGGGATCTCTTCCTCCTCGGTGGTCTCCTCGGTCGAGGAGCCGGGGTAGGCGAAGAGCTCGGTGAGCTCGACCTCGACGTCCTCGGTGATCGGGTCGAGGCAACGCGAGCAGGCGCCGCTCGCGGTCGCCGTGGCGGTGCCGGTGACCAGCACGCCCTCGACGACCGACTCGAGCAGCAGGTCCAGCTCCAGCTCGGCCCCGGCCGCGATGGTGATCACCTCGGGCACGCCGAGTTCGGTGTCCAGCGGCACGGTGCGCCGGACGGCGCGGCTGAGACCGGCGTGACGGCCCAGCTCACGGGTGTCGAGCACCCACGGGCTGCGGTCGTCGAGCGACGCGGGCCGGGAGTGCGAAGTCTTGTTCTCGGACATCGTCACCAGGGTACGCAGCGCCCGCCACCCCGTTCGAGCTGGGCGGGTCCGGGTCTCGGCGGGGTCTCTGCGGGGCCGGGCTTCGGCGGGCGGCTGTACCGAGGGACGCCCTTGTCGCGACCGGCCCGGCCCGGCACGTCCGGCGGCGTGAACGTCGCGAACGGAGCGTTGGGGGGAGTGGACCTCCCCGACCAGTAGCTCGCGCGCGCAACGCGCGCGCGCGGCCACCGCGCCCGGCGC
>NZ_JBHYIQ010000068.1:13853-30766 GCF_042739895.1 Amycolatopsis sp. NPDC059021 | reverse complement strand
CGGGGGGGGGGGGGGGGGCTGCCCGGGGGGCCGCCTTGGGCGCGCCCGGCCGGGCCCGGCAGGGCGGGCGGGGTGACCGGGGCGACGGGCGCGTTCGGGACGTTCAACGTCGCGAACGGAGCGTTCGCGACAAAGCCGTGGCGCCCGGCCCGGCCATGCCGGTGTCCCGAACGACGCTTTCGCGACGTTGAACGTCCCGAACGACGCTTTCGGGACATCCCGTGCGCCCCTACCAGACAGCCTAACGGTGGGGACCGACGGATTACGGCGCCCCGGCGCGCGGTGAGAGCCGGATGTGCTGAAGGGCGCCTTCGGTGCGCTAGGCGCGCTGAAGGGCGCTTTCAGTGCGCTGGATGCACTGAAAGCGCCCTTCAGCACATCGTGACCCCGGGGAATCAGACCTGGTAGTCGTACAGGGTCGGGCGGCCGCCGCCGGAGACGTTGGACGGCGTGCGCAGGTGGTTGCGGCCCGAGTCGACCGTCCGCAGGGTCGTGGCCAGCAGCTCGGAGAACTCGGCGAGCTTGCCGTCGACGTAGGCGTCGCATTCGCCGCGCTGCCGGTCGGCCTCGGCGTGGGCCTCGTCCACGATCCGCGCCGACTCCGCGTGCGCGGCCTGCACGACCTCGGTCTGCGCGACGAGCCGGGCCTGCTCGGCGCGGCCGTCCTCGATCGCGCGGTCGTAGGCGTCGCGGCCCGCCTGGATCATCCGCTCCGACTCGGCGCGGGAGCGCTCGGTCAGGTTCTGGAACTCCGCCTGCCCCGCCGCCACCATCCGCTCGGACTCGGCGTGCGCGTCGGCCATCATCTGCTCGGCGCGGGCACGGGCATCGGCGAGGATGCGCTCGGCCTCGGCGGACGCGTCCGCCACGGTGCGCTCCGCCTCGCCGTTGGCGCCGGCGACGGTGTCGGACGCCTCCTTGCGCGCGGCCAGCAGCAGGTCGTCGCGCTTGTCCAGGACGTCCTGCGCGTCGTCGACCTCGGCCGGGAGCGCGTCCCGCACGTCGTCGAGCAGCTCGAGGACATCGCCACGGGGCACGACACAACTTGAGGTCATCGGCACGCCGCGTGCCTCCTCGACGATCGTGACGAGCTCGTCGAGCGCCTCGAATACCCGGTACACGGCAACTCCCTCTGCAGAGCATCCCCGTTCGCTGACCTCAAGTCTGCCCGCTGGCTCGCCTGAACCGGTGAAAGCACGCGGTGCCGGGCGTGTCCTGCGTGCGAGAACACACCCGGCACCGGTCGCTCAGACGTCGATGACCTGGAACGTCTTGTAGTGGTCGCCGGTGTAGAAGTACTCGTGCGCGCCGCTCACGATGCGCCGGGTGCCGCGGTTCGGCGAGCCCGGGGTGATCACGGTGTACTCGTGGTAATAGCTCGACGCGCAGGCCGGGAGGACCTTCTCCTTGTTGGTGAAGACCGAACCGTCCTTGCCCGGATACGGGAACGGGCCGTTGGACTGGATCAGCTTGTAGGTGTCGTCCGCCTCCTTGGGCAGCGAGGCGAGCTTGACGTGCTGGTAGCCGCTGAGGTCACCACACTTGTTCTGCAGTGTGCCGAACGAGGCGGGTGCCGAAGCCGCCTCCGCGGCGGTGACCCCGCCGAACAGCCCGAGCACCAGGGCGAACAGGACAGCGAAGATGCGCGATCGGTTGTTGGTCATTTTCGGACCGTAACCCGATCGTGTGACCAACAGAACATGTCAAGGTGAACTCTCGCGGTTTGCCCGGAGATTCCCTACGAACGTCGTCCGCCGATCAGGGCCGATTCGCGAATTTCTCGGTCAGCCGCTCGAAGACGATGGGCGGGACCAGCGCCTCGACGTCGCCGCCGAGCCCGGCCACCTCCTTGACCAGCGAGCTGGACACGAAGCCATACGCCGGGTTGTTGGCCATCAGCAACGTCTCGAGCCCGGTCAGCTCGCGGTTCATCTGCGCCATCTGCAGCTCGTAGTCGAAGTCGCTGACCGAGCGCAGGCCCTTGGCGACCGCGGCGATGTCGTTGTCGCGGCAGTAGTCCACCAGCAGTCCCTGCCACGAGTCGACCCGCACGTTCGGCAGCTTCGCGGTGATCTCGCGCAGGATGTCCATGCGCTCCTCGACGGAGAACAGGCCCTTCTTGCTCTTGTTCACCCCCACCGCAACGACCACTTCGTCGAACAACAGGGCAGCCCGCTCGATGATGTCGAGGTGCCCGTTGGTGGCCGGGTCGTAGGACCCGGGACAGACCGCACGCCGCATGGCGCGGACGCTATCAAGCCGGACGGCACCGCGCGCGTCTGTGACGACTGCGTCACACCCCGCCCTTACACCGCCGCGAACTCGGCCCAATACAAGGCCGTGTCGCCGTAGCGCTTCGTCCGCGTCGCGGCGTATCCCGGCGGCCAGTCGGGCTCGCCGTCACGAGCGGCCCGCTCGATCACCACGAGCGCGCCGTCACCGACCCAGCCGCCGTCGGCGAGAGAGGCCAGCACGGTGCCGAGCCCGGCGGCGTCGACCGCGTACGGCGGATCGGCCAGCACGACGTCGAACGCCGCGGGCGCCGGAGCGGACACGACCGTCTCGACCTGTCCGGCCCGGACAGTGCCGCCGAGACCCAGCGCGGCGACGTTGCCGCGCAACACGTCCACCGCGCGACGGTCCGCCTCGACGAACAACGCGTCCGCCGCGCCGCGGGAAAGCGCTTCGAGCCCGAGCGCGCCCGAGCCCGCGTAGAGGTCGAGCACGCGGACGCCGTCGAGCTCGCCCGCCACCTCCAGCGCGTTGAACAGGGCTTCCCTGACTCGCTCCGAGGTCGGCCGGGTGCCCTTCGGCGGCACCTTCAGCCGCCTGCCGCCCGCCTTCCCGGCCACGATCCTGGTCACCCTCCCATTGTCGCCCGGACACCGAATGTGGCGTTGGGCAGGACTTGCTGACCCCCCGGAGGTCAACGCGTAGAGTCGTCCTTCGCCCTCGTGAGGCGATCGAGTTGTCAAGGAGCATGCGTGTCCGAACCCCGGATCAGACGGGCAGAGATCGCCAGCGAGCAGGCCCACGTCGACAGGGTGTACACCCGCCTCGCGGAATTGCGGTCCCAGGCCGAGGCGATGCGCTCGAAGGGCTACGAGATCGGGCAGGGCGCCCAGCGCGAGGCGATCTTCGAACAGGCGTCGATGCTGTTCGAGCGCGACATGATGGTCTACCACGCCAACCAGACACTGCAGACGCTCGACGCCGAGTACGAGGGCCTGGTGTTCGGGCGGCTCGACCATCTCGACCGCGAGCACATCTACGTCGGCCGCCTCGGCATCCGCGACGCCGAGTTCGACAACCTTGTCACCGACTGGCGCGCCCCGGCCGCCGCGGCGTTCTACCAGGCCACCGCCGAGGAACCGATGGACGTCGTGCGGCGGCGCGTGATCCGCTGCTCCGGCCAGAACGTGCTCGACGTCGACGACGACGTCCTCATCGCCGACGCCGTCCCCGAGGACATGCCGATCGTCGGCGAAGGCGCGCTCATGGCCGCGCTCGGCCGGTCGCGTGGCGAGAAGATGCGCGACATCGTCGCGACCATCCAGAAGGAACAGGACGAGGTCATCCGCGCGCCGTGGCGCGGTGTCACCGAGATCACCGGCGGCCCCGGCACCGGCAAGACCGCGGTCGCGCTGCACCGCGCGGCGTACCTGCTCTATCGCCACCGCCGTCAGCTCGGCGGCGCCGGCGTGCTGGTGATCGGCCCGTCCGGCGTGTTCACGAGCTACATCTCGCGGGTGCTGCCGTCGATGGGCGAGACGAACGTCGAGCTGCGCGCGCTCGGTGAAGTCCTCGACGGACTCGGAGCGACGCGTCAGGACGCGGCCCCGCTCGCGGCGATCAAGGGATCGCTGCGGATGCGGAAGGTGCTGCTGCGCGGGCTGCGCGACACCCCGCCGGGCGCCCCCACCGAGATGCGCATCGTCTACCGCGGCGAAGTGCTGAAGCTCACGCACCGCGAGCTGGAGAAGGTGCGCCGCAAGGCACACACGCACGGCGCCCCGCCGAACCGGTCGCGGGTGCGCACGGCGGAGCTGCTGCTGGAAGCGCTTGCCACGAAGGCCGAGGAGCACGCGAAGGCCGACGGGCGGCAGATCGACAGGGCGGAGCTGATCACCGACCTCGGCGAGCGCATCGAGTTCCACCGGTTCCTCGTGGAGTGGTGGCCGATCCTCTACCCCGCCCAGATCCTCAAGTGGCTCGGCGACGAGAAACGCCTCGCGGCGGCGGCGAAAGGCATCCTGTCCCGTAACGACATCACGATGCTCGCCGCGGATTTCGCGGACCGCTCACGGGGCTGGTCGGTGGCCGACGTCGCGCTGCTCGACGAGCTGCGTGTCCTCATCGGACCGCCGCCGAAACGGCGCCGCAAGAACCAGCCGGTGATCGAGGTCGAACCGCAGCGCGGCGGCGCGCCCCAGCGTCCCGAGCACTACGACGAGTACTCGCACGTGGTCGTCGACGAATCGCAGGACCTGTCCCCCATGCAGTGGCGGATGGTCGGGCGGCGCGGGAAGTACGCGAGCTGGACGGTCGTCGGCGACCCGGTGCAGAGCTCATGGCCGGACCCGGCCGAGGCGACGCAGGCCCGCGATCAGGCGTTCGGGCTCAAGACCACGCGACGGCGGTTCACGCTGCGGACGAACTACCGGAACTCGGCGGAGATCTTCGAACTCGCGGCACGAGTCGTCGTCGGACACGCGGAGGCGGACGAACTGCCGATCGCCGTGCGGAAGACGGGAATCACGCCGGAGGTCCGCGCCGTCGGGAAGGCCGCCCTCGAAGGGGCCACCCAGGACGCGGTGAAGGAACTGCTCGGCGCCGTCGAGGGCACGGTCGGCGTGATCACCGCGATGGACCGGGTGCCCGAGGTGTCCGGCTGGCTGGCCGGGTACGAGGACGACCGGCTCAAGGTCGTCGGCAGCCTCGACTCGAAGGGCCTGGAGTACGACGCCGTCGTACTCGTCGAGCCCATCGACCTGGTCACCGAGTCGACCACCGGCCGCCGCGTCCTCTACGTCGCCCTCACCCGCGCCACCCAGCACCTCACCGTACTGGCCTCCGACCCGGACTGGCTCCCCGCCTGATCACGCGAGACCTCCGTCTGATCACGCGAGACCTCCCGCCACGCACGTGAGTTCTCCGGGGCGGGACCGGAGACTTCGCGTGCTTGCGGGGAGAACTCGTGTGATTGAGCGGAGATCTCGCGTGTTCGGGAAGAGATCGGGAACGCGGGGCGTTGTCCGGGGCGTGAGTTCCGTATCAGGGGTGCCGCTGTCCGTGCTCGATCTGTCTCCCGTGGTGAGCGGGGGTGACGTCGGCACGGCGCTGCGCAACAGCATCGACCTCGCGAAGGTCGCCGAACGGCTGGGCTTCCGGCGCTACTGGCTCGCCGAGCACCACAACATGCCGGGCATCGCCAGCTCCGCGACCGTGGTGCTGATGAGCCAGGTCGCGACGGCGACCGAGCGCATCCGCGTCGGATCCGGCGGGATCATGCTGCCCAACCACGCCCCGCTGATCGTCGCCGAGCAGTTCGGGACCCTGGAGGCCTTCCACCCCGGCCGGATCGACCTCGGCATCGGCCGCGCGCCCGGCACCGACCAGCGCACCGCGCTCGCTCTGCGCGGCCCCGGCGGCCTGAGCGCCGAGAACTTCCCCCAGCAGCTGGGCGAACTGCTCGCCTACTTCGAGCACTCCGACACCCGCGGCGTCAACGCCGTCACCGCCGAGGGCAACCGGCCCCCGGTCTGGCTGCTCGGGTCGAGCGGGTTCAGCGCCCAGCTCGCCGGGCGCCTCGGCCTGCCCTTCTCGTTCGCGCACCACTTCGCCGCCGAGAACACCATCCCCGCCGTCAAGCTCTACCGCGAGAACTTCCAGCCGTCCGACGTACTCGACAAGCCGTACGTCATGCTCGGCGCGTCCGTCTTCGCCGCCGACACCGACGAGCGGGCGCGGTTCATCGCGGGTCCCAGCGGCCTGACCTTCCTCAGCCTGCGCCGCGGCCGCCCGATCCCGTTGCCGACACCGGAAGAAGCCGCCGAGTATCCGTACACCGAGATCGACCGCGTCTTCATCGAGGACCGGTTCTCCTCCAGCATCATCGGCTCGCCCGAGACCGTCCGAAAAGGACTCGAGCAGTTGCTCGCCGACACCGACGCCGACGAGTTGATGATCACGACCATGACGCACGCGCACGAGGACCGTGTCCGGTCGTACGAGATCGTGGCCGACCTCGCCCGCTGAGGCGTACCCGGACGGACGACTCGCGTACCCAGGCGGACGACTCGCGTACCGGGATGGACGACTCGGGGAATTCGCCGCTTTCTTTTCCGGTAGGGACAACAACCGAATAGGCGTTTATCAGGAACCAACAAGAATTTCGTGGTTACCGGGCCGTGACCACGTGATCAGGCCGAAGTTCTTGTCACCGCACCGCGCGCGAAGTTAGCGTACCGACCAGTAACGAACCGCACGGTAACACCCGGCACGGCAATCACCGGACCATTGCCTCCACCATTCGGAGCAACCGGGAATTGCCGGGCCAGGGTGTATTCGCCGTGCCGCGCGAAAAGAGGTGGCATGGTCGGGCGGACGACGGCGTCCTTTCCCGGTGCGGCCGCGCTCCGGCAGACCGGACGGCTCTACGCGCTGGGCCTCGACGTCGTGCGGCTGACCTTCCGCCGCCCGTTCCAGGCCCGCGAACTGATCCAGCAGTTCTGGTTCATCGCCAGCGTTTCGATCCTCCCGACGGCGCTGGTCTCGATCCCGTTCGGCGCGGTCATCGCGCTGCACATCGGCTCGCTGACCACGCAGATCGGCGCGCAGTCCTTCACCGGCGCGGCCAGCGTCCTCGCGATCATCCAGCAGGCCAGCCCGATCGTGACGGCCCTGCTCATCGCCGGCGCGGGCGGCAGCGCGATGTGCGCCGACCTCGGCTCGCGGACCATCCGCGAGGAGATCGACGCGATGGAGGTCCTCGGCGTCTCGCCGATCCAGCGCCTGATCGTCCCGCGGGTGCTCGCCGCGATGGGCGTCGCGGCGTTCCTCAACGGCATGGTGAGCGTCGTCGGCGTGCTCGGCGGCTACTTCTTCAACGTCATCATGCAGAACGGGACACCGGGCGCGTATCTGGCCAGTTTCTCCGCGCTGGCCCAGCTTCCCGATCTGTGGATCAGCGAAATCAAGGCGGTCGTCTTCGGTTTCGTCGCCGCCGTCGTGGCCTCCTATCGCGGGCTCAACCCGAAAGGCGGGCCGAAAGGCGTCGGCGACGCGGTCAACCAGTCCGTGGTCATCACGTTCCTGCTGCTGTTCGTGCTGAACCTGGTGCTCACCACGGTCTACCTGCAACTCGTCCCGCCGAAGGGGAGCTGAGCGATGGTCACCACCAGCCCGGCCACCCGCGCCGCCCGCGTCCGCGACGCCGTCGACCGCCGGTTCGGCTTCCTCGACACCCTCGGCGACCAGATCCTGTTCTTCCTGCGCGCACTGGCCTGGGTGCCGCGCGCGGTGCGCCGCTATCTCCGGGAAATCGTGCGGCTGCTGGCCGAAGTCAGCTTCGGCTCCGGCGCGCTCGCGGTCATCGGCGGCACGATCGGCGTGATGATCGGGATGACCGTCGCCACCGGCATGGTCGTCGGGATGCAGGGCTATTCGGCGCTCAACCAGGTCGGGACGTCCGCGTTCGCCGGGTTCGTCTCGGCCTACTTCAACACCCGCGAGATCGCCCCGCTGGTTTCCGGGCTCGCGCTGTCGGCGACCGTCGGCTGCGGGTTCACCGCGCAGCTCGGCGCGATGCGGATCTCGGAGGAGATCGACGCGCTGGAGGTCATGGGCATCCCGAGCGTGCCGTATCTGGTGACCACCCGGGTCATCGCCGGTTTCCTCGCGGTGATCCCGCTCTACGCCATCGGGCTGCTCAGCTCGTACATCGCCTCGCGCCAGGTCACGGTATGGCTGTTCGGCCAGTCCGCGGGCACCTACGACCACTACTTCCTGCTGTTCCTGCCACCCGGCGACGTGCTGTGGTCGTTCGGGAAGGTACTGGTGTTCAGCGTCGTCGTCGTGCTGGCGCACTGCTACTACGGGTTCCGCGCCAGCGGCGGGCCCGCCGGTGTCGGCGTCGCGGTCGGCCGAGGGGTCCGCACCGCGATCGTCGCCATCAGCGTGCTCGACTTCTTCCTCAGCCTCGCGATCTGGGGCGCCACAACCACTGTGCAGGTCGCCGGATGAGCAGGCATACGGGGCTGCGCAAGGCCGGGGTCCGGGCCGCCGGGGCGATGTTCCTCGTCGTGATGGTCGGGCTCGCCTGGCTCTCGGTCATGGTCTACGACAAGGACTTCGTGACGTCGGTGCCGGTGACGCTCAAGGCCGACCGCATCGGCAACCAGCTCAAGGCGGGCGGGCAGGTCAAGGCCCGCGGCGTCGTCGTCGGCGAGATCCGCGGGGTCCGCGCGACACCGTCGGGCGCGGAGATCGCCCTCGCGCTGGAACCAGCCAAAGTGGACATGCTGCCCGGCAACGTCTCCGCGTTGCTCGTCCCGAAGACACTCTTCGGCGAGCGTTACGTCCAACTGTCCATTCCGGACGGTCCGAGGACGCCGCACCTGAAGGCGGACGACGTCATCACCCAGGACCGCTCGGCCAACGCGATCGAGCTGGAGCGGGTCTTCGACAACCTCCTTCCGGTGCTCAAAGCCGTGCAGCCGCAGAAACTCGCGACCACGCTCACCGCGGTCGCGACCGCATTGGACGGCCGGGGCGAGCAGCTCGGGAAGACCTTGAGCACCGCGTCGGACTACCTCACCCGCTTCACCCCGAACCTCCCCCGCCTCGACGAGAACATCCGCGATCTCGCGGCCGTGACCACGCTCTACGGCGACATCGCGCCCGATCTGCTCGACGCGCTCACCAGCTCGGCGGTCACGCTCGGCACCGTCAAGGACAAGGGCGCCGACCTCGCCGACGTCTACCAGCGCGTCACCGATTCGTCGGAGGAGATCACCACGTTCCTGAACAACAACAGGAGCAACCTCATCCGGCTGGCCTCCGACAGCAGGGCCCCGCTGGAGATCGGCGCGAAGTACTCCCCCAGCTTCAAATGCACGCTCGACCGGATGGTGGAACTGAAAGGCTGGATGGACACGGTGCTGGGCGCGGGCACGAACCAGCCGGGGCTGCACGCCGACATCACGATCACCGGTTCGCGCGGGAAATACGTGCCGGGCAAGGACGATCCGGCCTACCACGCCGACAGCGGCCCGCGCTGCTATCCCAACGGCGTCCTGCCCGTCGCCGGTACGCCCGCCCTCGCGCCGGGCACCGCGCACGCGCCGCTGGTCCCCGGCGGCGCCGGTGACCTCGGCCTCGCGAACTCCCCGCAGGAGCAAGGATTGCTGACCACCCTCGTCGCGCCGCAGCTCGGTGTGCCGCCGTCGGACGTCCCCGCCTGGGGCAGCGTGCTCGTCGGCCCGCTCTACCGCGGCACGGAGGTGACGCTGCGATGAGGAAGTTCGTCCCCGCCCTGCTCAAGAGCCTCGTCTTCATCCTGATCACCGGGCTGGCCACGGCACTGCTGGCGATCTCCATCACCAACACCGGCGTCGGCGACACGCATCTCTACGGGGCCACGTTCACCGACGCGACCGCGCTGAACGTCGGCGACGACGTCCGCATCTCCGGGGTCCGGGTCGGCCAGGTCGAGAAGCTGGAGATCGCGGACCGGAACCTCGCGCACGTCCGGTTCTCCCTCGACTCCGAACGCACCCTGCCCGCCGACGTCGGCGCGGTGATCAAGTACCGCAACATGGTCGGCCAGCGCTACATCGCGCTAGAGCGTGGCAAGAACGGCACGGGCGAACTCCCGAAGGGCGGCGAGATCCCGATCCAGCGCACCACCGCCGCGCTCGACCTGACCGACCTCTTCAACGGCTTCAAACCGCTGTTCCAGGCCCTTTCGCCGAACGACGTCAACCAGCTCTCCGGCGAGATCGTGCAGGTGCTGCAAGGCGAAGGCGGGACCGTCGAAAGCCTGCTCGCGCACACCGGCTCGCTCACCGGCACGCTCGCCGGGCGGGACAAGGTGATCGGTGAGGTGATCGGCAACCTCAACGCCGTGCTGAACACGGTCAACGGCAAGGGCGACGCGCTGGCGGACCTGATCGCCACGCTGCGCAAGCTGGTCTCCGGGCTGGCCGGGGACCGGGCCGCCATCGGTGCGGCGATCGGCGGGCTGGCCGAGCTCACGGACGCCACCGCGGGCCTGTTCGAGCAGGCCAGGCCGGGCCTGAAGGACAGCATCGGCGGGCTCAACGCGTTGTCCGAGCAGCTGGTGAAGGGAAAGTCCGATGTGGACAAAGCGCTGACCACCCTGCCGGAGAAGTACACCGCGCTCGGCAGGACGGCCTCGTACGCCTCGTGGGTGAACTTCTACCTGTGCAGCGCGACCCTGCTGACCGATCCCCCGCGCGGGGTGAGCCAGACGGCTGCGAGGTGCGGATCGTGAAGTCGTTCAGGGAACGCAATCCGCTCACCATCGGCGTGCTCGGCAGCCTCGGCCTCGCGGCGGTGCTGACGGTGACGCTGAACTGGGACAACCTGCCGGTCGTCGGCGGGGGCACCACCTACGCCGCCGAGTTCTCCGAGGCCGCCGGACTGCAGCCCGACGACGAGGTCCGCGTCGCGGGGATCAAGGTCGGCGAGGTCACCGGCGTCGCGCTCGCCGACGACCACGTGAACGTGACGTTCCGGGTCAAGGGGGCCTGGGTCGGCGACCGCACCTCGGCCGAGATCAAGATCAAGACGTTGCTGGGCCGCAAGTTCCTCGCCCTGCACCCGACCGGCGCCGGGGTGCAGGACCCGGATCGGCCGATCGGGCGGGACCGCACGGTCACGCCGTTCGACGTCACCGACGCGTTCAACGGGCTCGCCGACACGGTCGGCCAGATCGACACGAAACAGCTCGCGGACAGCTTCGGCTCGATCAGTGACACCTTCCGCAACTCGCCGGAGCACATCCGCACCGCGCTCGACGGGCTGACCGCGCTGTCGAAGACGGTTTCCTCGCGGGACAACCAGATCGCCGAGCTGCTGGCCAACGCGCGCCGGCTGACCACGACACTGGCGAACTCCAACGACGACTTCGAGGCACTGGTCAAGGACGGGAACCTGCTCCTGACCGAGCTCAACAGCCGCCGCGACGCCATCCACGAACTGCTCACCGGGGCACAGCGGCTCGCCGGCGAGCTGTCCGGGTTCGTCAAGGACAACAAGGATCAGCTCGGCCCGGCGCTGAGCCAGCTCGGCCAGGTCACCGACCTGCTCCAGAAGCAGAACGACAACCTTTCGAAGAGCCTCGAACTGGCGGGCCCGTACTTCCGGGTCGTCAACAACGCCGCGGGCAACGGGCGCTGGGTCGACGGCTACCTGTGCGGGCTCATCCCGGAGAACCGCGATCCGTGCGATCCGAACAAGGTGATCGGGGGCGGCCGATGACCACGACCAGGATGGGGGTGCGGCTCAACCGGTTCATCCTGTTCGCCGTGCTGCTCGCGCTCGTCGTCGTGGCCGGGCTGTGGTGGCTCTTCTCCGGCAACGGGAACCATCACGTCACGGCGTACTTCTCCCGTGCCGTCGGCGTCTACGCCGGTTCGGACGTCCGGGTGCTCGGCGTGCGGATCGGCCAGGTCGACTCGGTGATCCCGCGCGGCGAGCAGGTCGAGGTCGGCATGACCGTCGACGGCTCGGTGGGGATCGCGGCCGACACGACGGTGCTCGTCATCGCGCCCAGTGTCGTCGCCGACCGGTACGTGCAGTTCGCGAAGCTCGCGCGCGGCGGGCCCCGGCTGGCGGACAACGCCGTCATCAGCAGGAACCGCACCGGGACCCCGGTGGAACTCGACCAGCTCTACGGGAGCCTCGACACTCTCGCCAAGGCGCTCGGGCCCAAGGGGGCGAACTCCGGCGGCGCGCTCTCGGATCTGCTGCACACCGGCGCGCGGAACCTGGGCGGCAACGGCAAGTCGTTCAACGAGTCCGTGCGCAACTTCGCGGAACTGGCCCGCACGCTGGCCGGGAATTCGAGCGATCTGTTCGGCACGGTCGACGAACTGCAGAAGTTCACCACCATGCTCGCCACCAACGACCGGCAGGTCTCCGACGTCAACCGCCAGCTCGCGCAGATCTCGGACACCCTGGCGAAGAACAAGGGCGAGCTGACCGGCGCGCTCAAGGGGCTCGGCGGCGCGCTCGGCGACATCCAGGCGTTCATCAGGGACAACCGGGCGCAGATCAAGTCCAACGTGGACAAGCTGGCGGTGACGACGAAGACGCTGGTGGACAAGCGCGCGTCGCTGGCCGAACTCCTCGACACCGCGCCGCTGGCGGCGAGCAACGTGATCAACGCCGTCGACCCGGCCACCGGGACCCTGCAGGGCCGCGGCTATCTGAACGAGTACTTCGGGCTGCCGGTCACCGGCCCCGTCTACAGTGGACAGGCGGGCGGGCGATGACCGGGACACGGCGGATCCGGCGGGTACTGACCACGATGGCCGTGTGCTGCCTGGTGGCCACGGGCTGCTCTTCCGGGGAGTTCAAGGGCGTCTACGACCTCCCGCTGCCGGGCGGCGCCGACCTCGGGCCGCATCCGTACCGCGTGACCGTGCAGTTCGCCGACGTGCTCGACCTGGTCCCGCAGGCCGCGGTCAAGGTGGGCGACGTCCCGGTCGGGCGGGTCGAATCGATCAGGCTGGGCAAGGACGGCTGGACGGCCGAAACGGTGGTGGCGGTCAACGGCGACGTCGTGCTGCCCGCGAACGCGATCGCGCGGCTGCGGCAGTCGAGCCTGCTCGGCGAGAAGTTCGTCGAACTCGCGGCGGCCGACGGAGCGGGCGGTGGCGCCGCGGCGGGCAGGCCGTCCGAGCGGCTCGCCGACGGCGCCACGATCACCGCGGACCGGACCAACCGCAATCCCGAGTTCGAGGAGATCTTCGGCGCGTTGTCCCTGCTGCTCAACGGCGGCGGGATCGGGCAGCTGCAGACGATCAACCGCGAGCTGTCGAAGGTGATGACCGGCAACGAGACGCAGATCCGGGACTTCCTGTCCGGAGTGGACAAGCTTATGTCCAATTTGGACGCCCACCGGTCCGACATCACCGCGGCCATCGACGGGCTGAACCGGCTTTCGGCGACGCTGGCCAACCGGGACAAGCAGGTCGCGGGCGCGCTCACCGACCTCACCCCCGGCCTGAAGACGCTGTCGGACCAGCGCGCCCAGCTGGTCACGATGCTCCAGTCGCTCGACCGGCTTTCCGGGGTGGCCACCGACGTGATCCACCGGAGCCGCGACGATCTCGTCGCGGACCTGCGGGCACTCGCCCCCATCCTGCGGAGCCTGGCCGCCGCCGAGGAGAACCTGCCGAAGTCGCTGGAGATCCTGCCGACCTTCCCGTTCACCGATCGCGTGCTCGGCGCGGTCAAGGGCGACTACCTCAACGTGTACGCCGCCTTGCTGCCCGCGCCGGGCGTCCCCCTTCCGGCGCCGGGTGAGGGCGTCCCGCCCGGCCTGCCGACGTTCCCCCTGCCGACGACGTCCCCGGCACCGCCCACGACCGGGACGGGAGGCCGCTGATGCTCACCACCCGGGCCCGGATCCAGGTCCTCGCGTTCGTGATCATCGCGCTCGCCACGACGGCGTTCGTCGGCGCGAACTACGCCGGTCTCGGCAGGCTGTTCGGCGGGGGCGGGTACACCGTGCGGCTGCAACTGGCCGAGGGCGGCGGGCTGTTCACCAACGGCGAGGTGACCTACCGCGGTGTCGCCGTCGGCCGTGTCGGCGAGTTGCGGCTCACCACCGCCGGGATGGAGGCCGAGCTGCTCATCGACTCCTCGGCACCGCCGATCCCGGCGAATTCCCGTGCGGTGGTGGCGAACCGGTCGGCCGTCGGCGAGCAGTACGTCGACCTCCAGCCGCGCACCGGGGACAAGCCCTACCTCACCGACGGGGCGACGATCCCGCGCGAGGAGGCCTCCGTGCCGCTCCCGGTGCCGAACCTGCTGTCCGATTTGGACTCCCTGACCGCGTCCGTGCCGACCCAGGATCTGCGCACGGTCGTCGACGAACTCGACAAGGCGCTCCAAGGCGCCGGGCCCGACCTGCGGCTGCTGACCGACACCGCGATGTCGTTCACCCAGTCCGCCGCCCAGCACCTGCCGGAAACGACCCAGCTGATCGACGACGGCGCGACCGTGCTGCGCACGCAGCTGGACTCCTCGCAGGCGTGGCGTCAGTTCAGCGCGAACGCCAAGGAGTTCGCCGGGCAGCTGGCAGGCGCCGACGGCGACCTGCGCCGGCTGATCGCGTCGGCTCCCCCGGCCGCCACCGAACTCGGCAAGCTGATCAAGGAGACCAACCCGGGCCTGCCGATCCTGCTGGCGAACCTGCTCACCACCGCGCAGGTCTTCGACGCGCGGACCGAAGGACTGCGTGAGCTGCTGGTCAACGTCCCGAAGGCGGTCGCGGCGACGTCGATGGCGATCACCAAGGACGGCGGGCGGCTCTCGCTGGCACTGACCTTCAACGACCCGCCGCCGTGCAAACAGGGTTACGAAGGCACGACGCGCCGCCCCAGTACCGATCTCTCCCCCATGCCGTTCAACACCGCCGCCGCGTGCACCCTGCCGCACGGGGACCCGAGTTCGGTGCGGGGTGCACAGAACGCGCCGCACGCCGGTGTCCCGCCCGCCGCCGTGCCCGGCGTGCTGGGCGAGCTGCCGACCGCCAAGGACCTCCCGGAGATGCTATGGCTACGGAACTAGTGCGCAGGAAAGCCCAGCGGACACTGACAGCGGTGAGGACACGGCCGCTGCTCGCGATCGCCGTGGCGCTGGTGGCCGGGACCGCGGTGTTCGCGGGTTGGTCGGGATACTCGTGGTTCACCGCGGCGAACGATCCCGCCGTGTCGTACGGCGGCACCCGGGACGAGGTGCTGCGGACCGGCCGCGAACTCGTCGCCGTCCTGAACACCCTCGACTATCACCGGATCGACGAGGATCTGGCCCGCTGGCGGGATTCCTCGACCGGTCCGCTGCACGAGCAGCTCTCGCGGACCGACGAGGCGACGAAGAAGACGCTCGCGCAGAACGCCGCGGTGTCGGCCGGCAAGGTGCTCGACGCCGCGGTGAGCGAACTGGACACGCACGCTGGCACGGCGAAGATGCTGGTGTCGGTGGAGATCAGCGTGACGAAGGCCGGGGCCGCCCCGGCGGCCAAACGCAACCGGTTCGCGGCCGCGCTGGCCAGGACCGAAGCGGGCTGGAAACTCAGCGCGCTCGACCAGCTTCCGGTGGGGGCCCGATGAGCACCGAAACCGTCCCTGCCGCGGACGAGGTCCCGGAGGAAATCCGCGAAGAACTTCCCGCCGAGGAGACCGCCCCCGAAACCGCGGAGCTGTCCCGGAAGCGGCTCCGGCTGCCGGTGCTCCTGCTGGCCGTCGCGGTGCTGCTGGCGGGCGCGGGCGTGTGGTTCACCGTCGAGGCCCGCGCGCGGACCTCGAGCGCGGCGTCGGCCAACCACGCGCTGACCGACGTCGGCGCGACCGCGGACGTCACCTCGGTGGTGACCCTCGCGCTGAACAAGATCTTCTCCTACTCCTACGACAAGACCGACGTCACCGAAAAGGCGGCCGCCGCGGTGCTGCGCGGCCGCGCCCGCGATTCCTACGACAAGCTGTTCGCCCAGGTCAGGGAAAAGGCACCGCAGCAGAAACTGATCCTCACCTCGCGGGTTTCCTCCGCCGCGGTGCAATCTCTGGAAAACGACCGTGCCACGCTGCTCGTCTTTCTCGATCAATCCGCCGTCCGCGCCGACAACAACGCGGCGGATTCGGCGGCGGCCCAGCTTTCGGTGACCGCGGAACGGTCCGGCGGAACCTGGGTCGTCACCGATCTTTCCCCGCGCTGAAGACCATTTACCAATCCGACCGAAAGTAGGCGGATGCGGACAGCAGCCGATCTGCTTGTAGACACCCGTTTCCGCCGTAGCTGCCGTCGGATTGGTAAACGAACGACACAGTCCTGCCGGTTCCGTTCCGAACCCGGCCCGGTGAAGGAAACCGTAAGGAGAACAGGTATGTCCGCTGTTGCACGTACCAGAAGAACCGGTCCGCGCAGGCTCGCCGTCCTCACCGCCGCGACAGCGCTGGGCCTTTCCACGATCGCCGTCGCCCCCGCGTCGGCCGACGAAGTCGAGTTCCCGGTCTCCTACCAGGTGAGCGGCAGCACGACGGTCAAGAAGACCGGCAGCACCATGCGGCTCGGTCCCGGTTCGCTCGACGGCGCGCTGATCGTGAACACCGACACCAACGCCGTCTCGCTCAAGGCGAACCTGAAACTGCCCGACGCGCAGGCCGACATCTCCCTGCTGGCCGGGCTGTTCCGGGTGAAGGCCAAGGTCAGGATCACGCCGACGGGCCCGGTCACCGGCACCCTCGCCGACGGCACGCTGACCACGCACGCCACGGCGAACATGGAGATCAGCAACATCTGGGCCGGGCCGATCGTGCCGATCTTCCCGCTGCCCACGGTGCCCGGCAGCTGCAAGACGGTCAAACCGATCGAGATGAACCTGACCGCGAAGAACGTGGACATCTTCAACCCGCCCATCAAGGTGAGCGGCAGCTACACGATCCCCGAGTTCACCAACTGCTTCATCGCCGACGTCGCGCTGGGCGCGATGGTGTCCGGCCCGGACAACGCCCTGACACTGGAGATGAACGCCGCGAGCTGAAATCCGCCGGGGGGGGGGGGGGGGGGGGCGCGCCCCCCCCCCCCCCCCCCCCCCGCCCGCCCCCCCCCCGCGGGGGGGGGGGCGCGCCGCGGGCTGGGAGGGGGGGCGCGCCCCACAC
>NZ_JBHYIQ010000068.1:6558-13843 GCF_042739895.1 Amycolatopsis sp. NPDC059021 | reverse complement strand
GCACACCGCCCTCCACGGGCTGATAACCGCGGCGTGGTAAATGCGGCGGGTGGGAGCCCTGCCGGGCTCCCACCGGCCTTCAGCACAGCTTGGCCGACACCGCGTTGCTGGTCCGGTCACCCGCGGAGATTCCCGTTACCGGGCCACAGAAGACCGGCACCCCGCTGGTTTCCCCGCTCAGGTCGGAACCCCAGGCCACGACCTCACCGGTCGACTTCAGCGCCAGGTTGTGGCTCCAGCCCGCCTCGATCGCCACGACACCGGAAAGTGCGGCGGCGGGCACCTCGGTCTGGTGCTCGTCGTTGGCGCCCCAGGCGAGCACGCCCCCGTCCTTCAGCGCCAGGCTGTGGTTGTACCCGGCGGAAATCATGGTGACCCCCGAGGTCGCCGCGGCGGGAACGGTGGACTGCCCGTAGCTGTTGGCACCCCAGGCGAGCACGCCGCCGTTCTTCAGCACCAGGTTGTGGTCCCCGCCCGCCGCGATCGCGGAAACCCCGGCCTGCGCCGCCGGGGGCACGTCGGTGCGGGTACCCCAGCTGATCACCTGGCCGCCCTGTTTGAGCGCCAGGCTGTGCTGCGCGGTGGTCGCGATGTCCACCACGCCACTGAGCGCGGCGGCCGGGACGGCCGTCTGGCCGTACCAGTCGTTGCCCCACGCGAGCACCTTGCCGTTCTTCAGCGCGAGTTCGTGCGCCCAGCCCGACGCGATCCGGCTCACGCCCGACGTCGCCTCCGCCGGCACCTCGGTCTGGCCGAAGTTGTTGTCACCCCAGGCGAAAACGCCCCCGTTCCGGATGGCGAGGGTGTCCAGCGAACCCGCCGACACGGCGGTCACGCCCGCACCCGTCTCCGGCGGCGCGGGCACGGCCCCGTAGTCGGTGGCGCCCCAGGCCACCACACCGCCCGCGACAGGGGCGGCCAGTGCCCCGGGAGTGGTGAGGACCGGCGCGCAGAGCACGGCCACCACCGCGAACACGGCACCCCGCCGGGACACCTTCCGACAACCGCAAGTACGCGTCATGGCAGTCTCTTTCTCGCTTCGAATATTCTCGCGTTCTCCCGCCAAGATCGAAGAATGATATCCCGTCACAACCGATCCCCCGCGGCACGAACCGTCTTTGTCAACACCCGAGCAGGCAGCACGGATAATTACTCGTCCGATGACAAGAAAACCGGCTCCGAAACACCACGTCACCCCGGTACCGGTACAAGTCTTGTTCGCTACGAAACCCGCGAGTAACCTCGATACCGGCAGGTAAGCTGGGAGGCACGGCCGTACATCAGCCTTACATATCACCACCGTGCTCTGCGGCCCGACGAATGTACCGGAACCCGGTTGTTCACCACCTGAGTCCGACGCGAACGGCACAGAGGCAGCGGTCTGCCGAGGGGTCAAACTGGATCAAAGGAGATAGCAGTCATGTCCCGACTCAGGAAGTTGTCCGCCCGCGCGGTGACAACGGGCGCCGCCGTCGGCGCGGCGATCGTCCTCACCGCAGGCACCGCGATGGCCGCCACGGTCACCTACAAGGTCGGGGACCCGACCACGAACCCGCCCACCGGGGTCACCTATCTCTGCACGTTCCCCGGGATCCAGCCGCAGCCGGTGGTGGTGACCGCACAGCTCGACGCGCCGGACTCCATCCCGTCGGGCGGCACGGCGACACCGTCCAATGTGGGCGGTACGGCCACGATCACCGGAGCGGTCCACTCCCTGCTCACCGCCGTGGGCTACGACGGTATCCGCGGCACCGCCAGTGTCCCGGTCACCCTCACCAACGGGACCCTGTCCCAGCCCGCCGCGACCGGCCTGGAGGTCCCGGAGAAGATCTATCCAGCCGACGGCAAGCCGATCACCGTCGTCATCTCGCAGGTGGCGACCTCCAGCATCCCGACCGCCACCGCCGGCAGCCCCGGCACCGCGACACTTTCGCTCGGCCAGCAGCTCACCGCGCAGCTGCAGTTCCACCGCGGTTCGACCAACACCTGGACGCCCTACAACATGACGTGCAACCTGAAGGCCACGACGCCGCCGCAGAACACGGCGTTCACCCCGTCGATCACCATCACCTAGCCCACGACGGCCGGGGTGGCCGGTGCCCTCGGGCACCGGCCACCCCGATCCGCACCCGATCACCACCGGAGCCGGGACATCCATGACAAGCCAAGCCCGCAGGCGGAGAACGACAGCGAGCGCGCTCACGGCCGTCGGACTCGCGTCCGTCGTCACCGGCGGGCTGACCGGCGTGGGATCGGCGGCGACCGGGCCGGAATCCCCGCCGGCGCAAGAACTCCGGGCAGTCACGCGCGCCGTCACGAGCACGTGCGCGTTCGCCGCCCCGATCGGCCCGCGCGGGGTCTCGGCCGAGATCTCCGCGAAACTCCCGGTTTCGGCGCCGAAGAGCAAGCCCATCACGCTCGGCGAGTTGTCGATGAAACTCGTCCTGCCACGTGACGCGGCACAGTCCCTGGCCGCCACTGGCCACTCTGTCCAAGGTGGACTGAGCGTCGTCCTCACCGCCGTCCAGGACACGAAACACGACACGATCACCGTCCCGATGGACGTCGCGCCCACCCCGCTGCCGGAGACCGGTGACCTCACCCTGACCGCGACCGGGAAACCCCCGGAGTTCTCCCTCGAATCCGCCGGGCCCGTCGTCCTCGGCCTCACCGCGCCCACGCTCGCGCTGCAGTCACCGCCGTCCGACGGTGCCCCTGCGACGGCACCGGCGAAGCAGATCACCTGCACGCTGGATCCCGAGCAGAACACGACGCTCGGCTCCATCATGGTGCTGCCCCCGGCGACTCCCCAGACCGCTCCCCCGGCTCCGGCGACGCCGGGCGGAGCACCCGGCGAGCGGCGCGGCAAGCCGGGAACGGTGACCGCGCAGGACGAGGAACCACCGCCCTACATCCAGGCCCTCGGCCTGGTGCGCGTCACCTCGACGGCCACGGTGGAACGCCTGGGCGTCAAGGTGGCCACCGGCCCGACCGGGCTGGTCAAGGGCCGGCTGATCATGCGCTTCCCGCCGGATCTGCCGCCGGTGGTGACGGCACAGGGTTTCGTCTCCTTCAAGCCGGTCTCCGTGCCGTTCCTCGGCTTCGGCTTCGTCCCGGTCAGCGGGACCGTCGAGTTCCTGCCGCTGGACTACAAGAACGGCAAGGACATCGAGATCGTCGGTTCGCTGGACAACGGGATCCTCACCACGCACATCGAGATCATGGCCAGGATGAGCGACGCGAAGGTCAACGGCACCCCCCTGGATCTCGGGCCGGACTGCGTGACCGCCCGGCCGGTGGCCCTCGACCTCCGCGGCGACTACGACCCGTTCGGGATCGGCGTCATCGGCACCGACCCGAACTCGCCGGATCCGAGGTTCCGCGGGTTCACGCTGCCGCCCTTCAAGGGCTGTGGCGTCGCGGAACCCCTCGACGCGCTGCTGACCGGAATGGCGTCCGGGCCGGGGAACCAGGCCAAGGTGATCACCCAGAACCTCCTGCCCTGCCACGAACCCGACCACCGGAACTGCCCGAAACCGCCCTCCTGACCGAAGAGCGTCCGAGGTACGCCGGGGAGACAGGCCGCTCAGCGCGCCGCCTGTTTGGACGTCCACTGTGGACCGCTCCGCCGCGGCGACGGCAGCAGCTCACTGACGGGGAAACGATTTCCCGGCGGCGCTTGGCACGTCCCGGCCCGCAGGGCCAGCTCCATTTCGAAGCGGGCGGCGGGATCGCGCAGGTTCTCGCCGAAGGTCGACTGGAGCTGGCGCATCCGGTAGCGGACGGTCTGCGGGTGCACCCCGAGGCGCTCGGCGATCTCGACGACGTTGCCCTGGCTGTCCAGCCAGGCCCGCAGCGTCTCCAGCAGCCGTTCCCGCTGTTTGTCGGTCATGCTCACCAGCGGCGCGAACAGCCGGTTCCGCAGCGCGCCGACCAGGCCGGGATCGGAGTTGACCAGCAGGGTCGCCAGATGGTCCTCGGCGCGGACCACGCGACGCGGGACGATGACGCCGCGTTCGGCGAGCAGCAGCGCGCGCCGGGCCCAGCGCAGCGAGTCGGCGAGAGTGTCGAGCGCGACGCGCGGGCCGAGGGCGAGGCGGCAGTCCGGGAGCGCGGCCTGCAGCGAGGCGAGCCGGGCGGCGCTGATCTCGCCGGGGACGACGAGTTTCGGTTCCACGCCGTCGAGTTCGGCGAGCACGTCGGAGTCCAGTGCAGCCATGCGGCGGGGCGGGAGCGCCTCGCCCTGGGGATGCAGTGCCACCGGCGTCGCCTGCGCGGGGACCGTCCAGCCGATGAGCTGCGCCAGTTCGGCGATCGCCTTCGCCGGTGCGGGCGGGCTTTCGAGCACGAGCTGGAGCAGCTTGCGTCTCCAGCTGTCCAGCGCGCCCGCGGTTCTCGCCTTGGCCTCGAGATAACCGTCGAGCGCCACCGAAGCGAGTTCGTCCATGAACCCCAGCATCGCGTCGGCCAGCTGGGACATCACCGCCGAGGACAGGCCGCTGCGCCTGCCGACCCGCATGATCCGCCGCCACGAAACCCGCGCGCCGACGCGGTAGGCGGACTGCAGCGAGTCCAGGCTGCGGCCCTCGCGCATCTCGTTCTGCCCGAGCCGATGATGCACTTCGTGGGACTGCTCCTTCGACACCGACGGATCGGCGATCTGCGCGACGAACAACGTGATCGCGTATTCGACACCGGCGCGGATCGACTTGCCGTACGGGCCGTCGAGCGGACGCGCGTAGGCCGGGATGGTCGCGCGGATCTCCTCGACGATCTCGGTCGCGAGGCTGCCGAGTTCGGGGCGGAGGATGTCGGCGAGTTTCCGCGGCAGTGCCGCCGGGGGCGCAGTGTGCTCGAATCCGCGCTCCAGCGACATCGCAGCTCCTTCGCTCCGCCCAGCGTCCGGCCGCGCCGGGGCACGGCCTCACCTCCCCCGCGCCGCTGCGGGGGTGACACCGGACACATCGAAAAACTAGCCCCCGGTGTGTCACCTGTTCCGAAGAAAACCGAGTTCTTGTCATGTTCGTGACAAGATCTCCGGCGCCCCCTCGTAGTGGAGGAAAACCCGTCCGCCGGGTGCCCGGAAAAGTACGTACGAACGGACGAATCCCCCTTTCCGCACGCTACTCGGGGGAGACTCAGGGTTACCCCTGAGATTCTCGCCAACCACTTGTTTGCCTCGCGCAAGTACAGCTACCGTCCCCGGTATGCGACCGAAGCCGGAAGATCTGAAAGCGCTGGTCTACCCCCTCGTCCGGATCAGCGACAGCATGCGCCGCGCCCAGCGCGGGCAGATGGACCCGACCCGGCTGGCGATCCTCCAGCAGTCCGCCACGAAAGGCGCCGTGCGGCCGTCGGACGTCGCGAGCGACCTCGGCGTCCACCAGTCCTCGATCACCCGCCAGACCCGCGTGCTGGAGGAGGCGGGCCACGTCCGGCTCGAAGCCGATCCGGCCGACCGGCGCTCCTGCCTCATCACGCTGACCGAATCCGGCTGGGACGAGGTCCGCAGGCTCACCCGGCTCGGCCTGGACCGGTTCGCGGACTTCCTCGAGGACTGGGAGCCCGAGGACGTCCGGAAGCTCGGTGAGCTGCTCTCCCGCCTCGAGACGTCCATCGCGACCACCAAACGGCGTGAACAACGGCGCGGGCGTCCATGGCAGCGGAAGGACGACTGAGATGCGCGTGCTCATCGCCGGGGCGCGCGTCGGCGGCGCCGCGGTCGAAACCTCGATGAAAGGAGCACTGTGAACGCCCGATTCCGCGCCATGCTCCCCGTTCTGCTCGACCTCGTCGTGCCGATCGGCGGATACTTCCTGCTGCACCAAGGGTTCGGCCTCAGCGCCTTCTGGTCGCTCACCATCGCCGGCGCCGCCACCGGCGTCACTGCGCTGGCGGGCACGATCCGAAGACGCAGGCTGGACGCGCTGGGGGCCTTGATCTTCCTCGAAATGGCGCTCTCGGCGGTCCTGCTGTTCGTCACCGACGACCCGCGTGTCGTGCTCGCCAAACCCGCGTTCTATCTGGCCGCGGCCGCGGTGTTCGCGCTCGTCACGTGTTTCGTCGGTAAGCCGCTGGTGTACGAGTCCGGAAAACCGTTCGCCACCAAGGGAGATCCGGCCATGCTCGCCGCGTACGAGCGCTCGTGGACGGTCTCGCACCGGTTCCGGCGCGCGATGCGCGGGGTGACCGCGTTCTGGGCCGCCGCGTTCGCCGCCGACGCCGTCCTGCGGGTCGTGGTCGTCTACAGCCTGCCGCCGGAGCGGGTCGACGAGTCGGTGTGGCTGTCCCAGGTGCCGTTGGTCGTGGTGTTCGTGCTGGCCATCGTCGTCACCCGGCTGTGGATGCGGCCGTTGCGCCCGATCGTGGAGGCCAACCGGGCTACCCCTGGCTGAGCAGCCCGCCGATCGCGGCCAGCACCGGTTCCAGAACCTCCAGCCCCTCGGTGCCGACACATTCGGTGATCGCAGCGCCGACGACGTCGAAGGCGGACAGGGACTCGATCGCCGCGACCAGCTCGGCGATCGTCACGCCGCCGGGTTCGGGAAAGTTGAGCCCGCCGAACTCGCCGGGGTCGAGGATATCGAGGTCGAGATGCAGGTAGACGTGCTCGGCGCCGGACAACGCGGCGGTGAGGGCGCCGTCCTCGGTGATGTCGGGGACCCGCACGACGAGGCCACTCTCGGCTGCCTCTCGCTCGGCGTCGTCGAAGACCCTCGTCCCGGCGAGCACCGCCCGGCCCCGCCCGAGAGCGGGATTCGCCACGAAATCGGGGTCCCCGTCGCCGAGCAGCGACCGCAGGACCATGCCGTGGTAGGCGCCGGTGAGCGAGGATTCCGCGGTGTTGAGGTCGGGATGCGCGTCGAACCAGACGACGCCGAGCCCCGGCCCGTACCGGAATCGCGCGACGCCGACCGGGACCAGTTCGGTCCCGCAGTCTCCGCCGATGGTCAGCACCGGACCGCCGGGCGCCTCCAGCGCGGCCAGCTGCGCCGGACGGTTCGCGAGCAGGACCTCCCGGTTGGCGATACCGCCTGCCACCGGCGAGGTCTCCTTGCTCTGCGGGATGTGGTGCACCGGCAGGCCGAGCACGTGCCCGGCCAGCTCGGCGAGCGCCACGCACCCGTCGGGAAGCTCCGGCGCGCGCGGACTCAGCGCGCCCTGCCACTGCGGAACCGCGTTGATGAGCATGTCCGCGACGTTAGCGGAAGGGACGTTAGCTGAAGGGGACGTTGCTCGCGTAAGACGCGCTGAAGGGGACTTTCCTCGCATCCCATGCGAGGAA
>NZ_JBHYIQ010000068.1:0-6548 GCF_042739895.1 Amycolatopsis sp. NPDC059021 | reverse complement strand
GGGGTTGGGGGGGGTTGCGGTGGGTGTTGGTTCCCGCCCAGGCGGGGCTGGTGGGGTGTCCCCCCCCACCAGGGGCGGCCACCCACCCATTCAGCTCACTCCAGGACGAGCAGTAGGTCTCCGCCTTCGACCTGCTGGACGGCGTTGATCGCGAGCCGCGCGACCTTGCCCCCGCCCGCCGCAGTGATCGACGCCTCCATCTTCATCGCCTCGATGGTCGCGACCGTGGCACCCGCCTCGACGACGTCACCCTCGGCGACCTGCAGCGTGACCACTCCGGCGAACGGCGCGGCGACCTGCTTCGGGTTGCCCTTCTCCGCCTTCTCGGTCGCCGGGATGTCGGCGGCCACCGAGGCGTCGCGGACCGAGATCGGCCGGAGCTGGCCGTTGAGCGAGGCCATCACCGTGCGCATCCCGCGCTCGTCCGCCTCGCCGATCGCCTCCAGCTCGATGAGCAGCCGGACACCCTGCTCCAGGTCGACCGAGTACTCCTCACCCGGCCGCAGCCCGTAGAAGAAGTCCTTGCTGGGCAGCACACTCGTGTCGCCGTACTGCTCGCGATGCGCCTCGAACTCCTTGGTCGGCGCGGGGAACAGCAGCCGGTTGAGCGTCCGGCGGCGTTCGTTCGCCAGCCCCTCCCGGTCCTCTTCGGACAGTCCGGTCACCGGCTTGGCCTCGGCCCGGCCCGCGAGTGCCTTGGTGCGGAACGGCTCCGGCCAGCCGCCCGGCGGATCGCCGAGCTCGCCGCGCAGGAAGCCGATCACCGAGTCCGGGATGTCGAACTTGTTCGGCTCCGCCTCGAAGTCCTCGGGCGAGACACCCGCGCCGACCAGGTGCAGCGCGAGGTCACCGACCACTTTGGACGAAGGGGTGACCTTGACCAGGTGGCCCAGGATCTTGTCGGCCGCCGCGTACATCGCCTCGATGTCCTCGAACCGGTCGCCGAGGCCGAGCGCGATGGCCTGGGTCCGCAGGTTCGACAGCTGGCCGCCGGGGATCTCGTGGTGGTAGACCCGGCCGGTCGGCGAGGCGAGCCCCGCCTCGAACGGCGCGTAGATCTTGCGCACGCTTTCCCAGTACGGCTCCAGCTCGCCGATCGCCTGCAGATCGAGCCCGGTGACGCGGTCGGAATGATCCGTCGCGGCCACAATGGACGAAAGCGAGGGCTGCGACGTCGTGCCCGCCATCGACGACACCGCGCCGTCCACCGCGTCCGCCCCGGCCCCGATCGCGGCGAGGTAGGTGGCCAGCTGGCCGCCCGCGGTGTCGTGCGTGTGGATGTGCACCGGCAGGTCGAACTCCTTGCGCAGCGCGGAAACCAGCCGGACCGCGGCGGGCGCGCGCAGCAGGCCCGCCATGTCCTTGACCGCCAGCACGTGGGCACCCGCGCCGACGATCTGCTCGGCCAGCTTCAGGTAGTAGTCCAATGTGTACAGTTTCTCGGCCGGATCGGACAGGTCCGAGGTGTAGCAGAGCGCCACCTCGGCCACGGCCGTCCCGGTCTCCCGCACCGCCTCGATCGCGGGCCGCATCTGCTCGACGTCGTTGAGCGCGTCGAAGATGCGGAAGATGTCGATCCCGGTCGCGGTCGCCTCCTCGACGAAGGCGGTGGTGACCTCGGTCGGGTAGGGCGTGTAGCCGACGGTGTTACGGCCGCGCAACAGCATCTGGAGGCAGATGTTCGGCACCGCCTCGCGCAGCCTCGCCAGCCGCTCCCACGGATCCTCGGCGAGGAAACGCAGCGCGACGTCGTAGGTGGCGCCGCCCCAGCATTCCAGCGAAAGCAGCTGCGGCAAGGTGTTCGCGACCACCGGCGCGACCGCGAGGAGGTCCTTGGTGCGTACCCGGGTGGCGAGCAGCGACTGGTGCGCGTCACGGAACGTGGTGTCGGTGACGCCGACGAGCGGCGATTCCCGCAGCCAGCTAGCGAATCCGGCTGGCCCCAGCTCGGCCAGCTTCTGCTTCGACCCGGCGGGCGGCACGGCGTTGTTGGCCACCTTCGGCAGCTTGAGCTGCGGGTCGAGGGTGCGGGGCCGCGCGCCGTGGGGTTTGTTGACCGTCGTGTCGGCGAGGTAGGTGAGCAGCTTCGTGCCGCGGTCGGCGGAGTGCCGCGCGGTGAGCAGATGCGGCCGTTCCTCGATGAACGACGTCGTCACCCGGCCCTCGCGGAAGTCCGGATCGTCGAGCACCGCCTGCAGGAACGGGATGTTCGTGGCGACACCGCGGATCCGGAACTCGGCGACCGCGCGGCGGGCACGGCCCACCGCGGTGCGGAAGTCGCGGCCGCGGCAGCTCAGCTTGACCAGCAGCGAGTCGAAGTGCGCGCTGATCTCCGTGCCGGAGAAGGCCGTCCCGCCGTCGAGCCGGATACCGGAGCCACCGGGCGAGCGGTAGGCGCTGATCATCCCGGTGTCCGGGCGGAAACCGTTGGCGGGGTCCTCGGTCGTGATCCGGCACTGCAGCGCCGCGCCACGCAGGTAGACGCTGTCCTGCGAGAGACCGAGATCTTCCAGCGTCTCACCGGAGGCGATGCGCAGTTGCGACTGCACCAGGTCGACGTCGGTGACCTCCTCGGTCACCGTGTGCTCCACCTGGATGCGCGGGTTCATCTCGATGAACACGTGATTGCCGTCGCGGTCGAGCAGGAACTCGACCGTCCCGGCGTTGCGGTAGCCGATCTGGCGGGCGAACTTCACCGCGTCGGCGCAGATGCGGTCCCGCAGTCCAGGGTCGAGGTTCGGCGCGGGGGCCAGTTCGACCACCTTCTGGTGGCGCCGCTGCACCGAACAGTCGCGTTCGAACAGGTGAATCACGTTGCCCGCGCCGTCGGCGAGGATCTGGACCTCGATGTGCCGCGGTTCGACGACGGCCTTCTCCAGGAACACCGTCGGATCACCGAACGCCGATTCCGCCTCGCGCGCCGCGGCCTCGATGGATTCCCGCAGCAGCGCGGGATCCTCGACACGGCGCATACCGCGGCCGCCACCACCGGCGACCGCCTTGACGAACACCGGAAAGCCGAGTTCGTCGGCCGCCGCGACGAGCGCGTCGACGTCGGACGACGGCTCCGACGAACCGAGCACCGGGACGCCCGCCTCGCGCGCGGCCTTGACCGCGCGGGCCTTGTTCCCGGTCAGTTCGAGGATTTCGGCGCTCGGCCCGACGAACGTGATGCCCGCTTCCTCGCACGCGCGCGCGAGATCGGGGTTCTCGGACAGGAAACCGTAACCCGGGTAGACGGCGTCGGCGCCGGCCTTCTTGGCGGCGTTGACGATCTCTCCCACCGAGAGGTAGGCGCGGACCGGGTGTCCCGGCTCGCCGATCTCGTAGGCCTCGTCGGCCTTGAGCCGGTGCAGCGAGTTGCGGTCCTCGTGCGGGAACACGGCGACGGTTCCCGCCCCGAGTTCGTAGCCGGCGCGGAACGCACGGATGGCGATCTCGCCCCGGTTGGCGACCAGCACCTTGCGGAACATGCCCGGTCCTTCCCGATTCTTCGTGGTGTTTCAGTGCGGTGGAATCAGGTGACGCACGTTACCGGTGTCTCCCACCGGACGGGAGGCGTTGTCCAGGTGATGGACGTCATGACGCACCGAACGTGATCCATCGACCGCATCGGGGTACCCGCCGGGTCAGGCAGGCGAGGTGTACAGCAGCCGGTTCGGGGTGCCGTCCGGCACTCCGGCGAGGGCGTTCTTCGACGCGGCGGCCACGAGCCCGTCGGCGACCTGGGCCGGGGTGGCCTGCGGGTGCCGCGAGCGGTAGAGCGCGGCGGCACCGGCGACGAACGCGGCGGACATCGACGTGCCGGTGATGGGGCTCGCGCCCTGGCCGCCCGCCACCGGGCCGGGGATGTCGACGCCCGGCGCGTAGAGGTCCACGGTCGAGCCGTAGTTCGACCTCGGCGAGGCCTTGTCCTGGATGTCACCGCCCGCGACGGTCAGCGCCTCGGTCACCCGCGCGGGGGAGAAAGCGCTCGCATCGGACCCGGAGCCACCCGCCGGGACGGCCACCGGGACGACCCCGGCGAGCGCGCGCACGGCGTCGTCGAGCTTCTCGTTGGGCGCGCCGCCGAGGCCCAGCACCGCGACCGCGGGCTGATGGGCGTTCTGCCGGACCCAGTCGATCCCGGCGATGATCTTCTCGGTCGCCCCGCCACCGTCCTTGTCGATCACCCGGACCGGGACGATCCGCGCCTTCTTGGCCACCCCGAACGTCTTTCCCGCCGCGACCCCGGCCAGCCGGGTGCCGTGGCCGTTCGTGTCGGCGGTGTCGGTTCCCGTGCCGTCACCGAGGAAGTCCTTGCCCGGCGCGACGCGGCCCTCGAAGTCGGGGTGCTTCGCGTCGACACCGCTGTCGATCACGTACACCGTCACGTCCGCGGCTTCGGTGGCGTAGCGGTAGTTCTGGTCGAGGCCGGTGCGCTGGTCGATCCGGTCGAGCCCCCAGCTCGGCGGGTTCGGCTGAACGCCTTGGGGGCTCGACTGCGCGGGCACCTGCCCGGCCGCCGTCACCACGAGCGCCACCATCGCCGTTCCGAGCCCACGTCGCAGAGTCATGTCTGCGTGGTATCGCGCGCCGGGAGGCACCGGCAACTCGGCGCTGCCCATGTCGCCCGAACGGTTGACGCCGGTCGGGTCACTCCTTCGGCACGTTCCCGCTGACCGACATCCGCGGCAGGCAGACCAGGGCGTCGAAGGCGTGGACGACGTCGGCCGGCGTGGCCATGTGCGCGTGCCGGATGCTCGCCGGGCCCTGGTTCCCGGCGGCGCGGCTGGCGCGGTCGGCGCGGAGATCGACGAGGCACGGGGCAGCGCCGGCGAGTGCCTCCTCGACGCTGCCCTCGGCGGGAGCGTCCAGCTTCTGTTCGTAACTGCGGAACCCGAGGCGGGTGCCCTCCTGCGGGGCGAGCCCGGTGGTCGTCCCGGTGGTGGCAGTGATGCCGAGCGCGAAGTAGTCGTCACCGAACTCCTCGGCGAGCTGCATGCCCGCCGGTGGGAAAGCGATCCCGGGCAACGCGGTGAACGGCGTCCGCTGTAGATGTCCATTGTGGAGCATCAGGACGATCTTGGCGTCGGCGCGCTCGCGCAGCAGCCGCACGGTGGCCGCCATGTACGTGTCCCGCGAGGAACTCCCCATCGCGGGCGCGGTGCCGGACATCATCGCCGTCACCTCGCGCAGGTGCAGATCGATCCGCAGGGCGCCGATGGCGTGGTGGCGCGCCGTCGCGAAGGCCTCGGCACCGCCGCGCTGCCGGTAGGCCGGGGCGAGCGCATCGAAGTGCGCGACGAGCACGGACAGCGCGGCTGTCGCGGCGTCACGCTCGGTGGTGCTCGTTGTTTTGTAGCGCTCCATCGCGACCGCGTTGCTCACCCCGATGTAGGGCTGCACCGCCGCCGTCGCGGCGTCCACAAGGGACACCGCGTCCGCGTCGACCTCGGCGAGATAGGCGCGGACGGCGTCGAGCGACGGCACCGGCGACCCACCCGAACTCGGCACGTCCAGCCCGGCGAAGCGGACGCCACCGTGTTCCCGCAGCCACGTCAGCATGCCGTGGACCTCGGGCGAATCGCCGAGACTGAAGGTGAACCCGTCACGGCCGATGTCGGCGACCTCGCCGGGCGCGCCCTGAAGCCACGCGTCGACGAGGTGTCCTTCCGGGAAGCCGGATTCGAAGCCGAGCACGGTGAAGCCGCGATGCTCCACGAGGTGGCGGAGAAGCTTGTCGCGCAGCAGCCCGAACTCGTGGATGTGATGGTTGTTCTCACCGATCGCGACAATGCTCGCGTCGCCGATGAGATCGGCGATCGGCGTCACATCGGCCGCCGAAAAGGGAGTGACGAAGTCCAGGGCTGGCATACTGGGCACACTAACGCAACGGGAGTAGCGGTTGGCAACGGAGTTACCCGGCACCCAGCGGCCCGGCGGGCGCACCGAGCGCACCCGGCTCGCCGTCCTGCACGCCACTTTGGACCTGCTCGCCGAGCGCGGCTACAGCGAACTGACCGTGGACGCCGTCGCCGAACGCTCCGGCGTGCACAAGACGACCGTGTACCGCCGCTGGAAATCCGCCGAAGGGCTCGTCGCGGCGGCGTTCCACCTCGGCACCGAGGACGACTGGACCGCTCCCGACACCGGCTCGCTCGCCGGCGACCTGTACGAGATGCTGGCCGAGCTCGTCGGGTATTTCACCACCCCCGGCATGCGTGAGCTGCCGACGGCGTCGATCCTCGCGGCGTTCCAGGCGGACCTGGCCGCCGGGGCGCTGCATGACTTCTACCAGGACCGGCACGCGCGCTGCGCCGTGATCACGACCCGCGCGATCGCCCGCGGCGAAGCGCCTTCGGGAACCTCGCCCGACGAGGTCGTGCGCGCCGCGAGCGGGCCGATCTTCTACCGGCTGTTCATCTCACGCGAACCCCTCAGCCTGGACGACGCCCGGCTCGCCGCGCGTGCCGCGGCGGCCGCGGCCGCCGCTGGCGTCTTCGTCGCCTGAGCGGCGCTCTGGCTTTGTCCTTTGTGGATTGACGCGCCGTGAAGGCCCCCTTCAC
>NZ_JBHYIQ010000067.1:52578-56398 GCF_042739895.1 Amycolatopsis sp. NPDC059021 | reverse complement strand
GCCTTCACAGCGGTGAGCGCTGTGAAGGAGGCCTTCACGGACCTGCGAACGTGTAACGCGTGAATCGGACCGCCCCGTGCGGTGTTTCGATCGTGACTGGTTCGCGTCCGCTTCCTGAGGGAGAATGGGCGCCGGGGGGTGGGGATCATGACGGTGGACCGCAGGGCGTTCCTCGCGTGGCTGGGGACCGGCGCGCTGGGAGCCGCGGCGAGCGCGTTCCCGGCGAGCGACGCCGAAGCCGCGGGGAACGTGACGGTCCTGACGCACGCCACCTTGATCGACGGCACCGACGCGCCGCCGACCCGCGACGCGACGATCGTCCTCGCCGGAGACCGGATCGCCGCCGTCGGGCGGGGTGTGGCCGCGCCCGCCGTCGTGGGTGTGCGAGTGGTCGATCTGCGCGGGAAGTTCGTCATCCCCGGGCTCTGGGACGCCCACGCCCACAGCAGCACGCTGAAGCGGACCTTTCCGCCGCTGCACCTGGTCAACGGCGTCACGTCGATCCGCGACATGGACGGCAGGCCCGAGACCCACGACGTGGCCCGCGCCATCGCGCGTGGCGAGCTGGCCGGGCCGCGGATGGTCATCGCGAGCGAGATCCTGGACGGCGGGAACTCGTTCGTCGACGTTCACCGGCGGGTCGGCACCCTGGCCGAGGTCCGCGACGCGGTGCGGGACGCCGCCGCGGTCCATGCCGGCCTCGTCAAGGTCTATTCGTTCATGAGCCCGGAAATCCACGCGGCGATCGCGGCCGAGGCGCACCGCCACGGGCTGCCCTACGGCGGCCACGTGCCGATCCAGCTCCCGGTGCAGGAGGTGCTCGCCCGCGGTCAGCACTCGGTCGAGCACATGTACGCCTTCCACGCTTCGACGTCCGAGCGGAGGGACGAGTTCTACGCGCGGCTGGCTGGGCTGCCCGCGGACACCGGCACCTGGCCGGGCGCGCTCGCCGAGCTCGACCAGGCCGCTGTCGCGTCCCATAACGCGGCCATGACACAGGACCTCGCCGGCCGGTTCACCGCTTGCCGTGCGTGGCATGTGCCGACACTGGCGGTGTTGTCGCGGATGTCCTCGCCGCCGCGAGAGTTGCCGCACGACCCGGTGCTGCAGGGGCTGGCTGACCGCTATCTGCCGCGCTCGATCCGTCAGGAATGGCTCGACATGGCGACGGGGTGGCCGGAGTGGCCGCCGGAGCGGATCGCGCGGGAGGCGGCGTATTTCGAGGCGGAGCTGCAGCTCGTCGGTGAGCTGGCCACCGCCGGTGCGCCGGTGGCGGCGGGTACCGACAGCGGCTACCTCTACACGTTCCCCGGCTTCGCGACACACGACGAACTGGAACTGCTGGTGCGCGCCGGGTTGTCCCCGCACCGGGCCCTGCAGGCAGCGACCCGTGACGCGGCGCGGTGCGCGGGGCGCCCGCGATCGGGCACGATCGTCGCGGGCCAGGACGCCGACCTGGTCGTGCTGGACGCGGATCCCCTCGCCGAGATCACCAACAGCCGCCGCGTCCACGCCGTCGTCAGCCGCGGTACCTATCTCGGCCCGCCGGAACGGCAGCGCATCCTCGCCGACGTCGAACGCGCCGCCCACGAGGACGTCACGCCGGGCACCGGTACCCCAGGTGCGCACTGTTGCCTGAGGAGAATCGGGTGACCGGGACCGCCGGGTTCGCTACGTTCGTGTCATGGTGACCACGAGGGACATCGAATACACCGTCGGCGGAATCACGATGGCGGGACGGCTCGCGCTGCCCGGCGGCACGGACCAACGGCCCGCGGTCCTGATCGCGCACGAGGGCAACGGCCTCAGCGACCGCCAGCGGGCGACCGCCGAGCGGCTGGCCGAACTCGGCTATGTCGCGTTCGCGCTGGACTACTACGGCGGTGGCCGGCTCCTCACGGACCGGGACGAGATGGCCCGGCGCTTCACCGAGATCCAGAACGATCAGGCGCTGATCCGGGCCCGGGGTGCGGCGGGGCTCGACGTGCTCCTGGCCGAACCGCGGACGGATCCGGCGAAGGTCGCGGCGATCGGCTACTGCTTCGGCGGCGCGGTGGTGCTCGAGCTCGCCCGAGCGGGCAAGGACCTGAAGGCCGTCGTCGGTTTCCACGCCAGCCTGAGCACCCCGACGCCCGAGGACGCCGTGAACATCACCGGGAGCGTGCTGGTGTGCATGGGGGCCGACGACCCGCTCATCCCGCTCGACCAGCGCATCGCGTTCGAGGAGGAGATGCGCGCGGGGCGGGTGGACTGGCGCATGAATGTCTACGGCGGCGCCCAGCACAGCTTCACGAATCCGGACGCCGATCCGGCCAACGCGCCGATACCGGGAATCGTGTACCACGAAGCGTCGGCCAAGCGATCCTGGCGGGCGATGCTCGACCTTTTCGACGAAGTCCTCGGCTGAGAGCGAGTCGGCCCCGGTACCCGCCGGCCACAGCACGCCTTGGCGGCGGGTACCGCGTATGTTTCGCCCGGCGACCGAGGATGTTCTTCCCGTACCCGGTCCGGCTAATAGGTATTAGCCGAATTGTCGTTTCGTGTGCCGAAGTGCCGGTTCGGGTGTTTTCCGCGGCGCCGTCGAATTGATCACCGACTTTAGTCGCTGGTGGTCAGTGCTTGCCGAACCGGACAGTCTCCTCGTCACATTCACGCTTCACCGACGAGGAGGAGCAACTCGTGCCGACCCGGAAATCCCTCACCTTACTGGCCGCGGTGTCCACCGCGGCTCTGGTCGCCGGCGTCTGTTCGCAACCGGCCGCCGCACAGCCGGCGGATCTCGCCCAGTTGCAGCAGGCATCCGTTCGTCACGCCGCGCAGGTCGCGCAGACCTTGGGCATGGCCTTCGGTGGTTACTACCTCGACCACGGCAAGGCGGTGATCAACGTCCTCGACGACGCCGCCGTGCGGAGAGTCGAGGCGGCGGGCCTGACGGCCAAGAAGGTCAAGCACAGTTTCGCGGCGTTGACCGGCGTCAAGAACTCGCTCGACCGGATCCACGACGTCCCGCAGACCGCCTGGGGCATCGACACGCGCGCCAACCAGGTCGTCGTCACGATCTACTCCGCGGCGTCGCAGTCCACTTCGGACACTGTGAGCGCGGCGGCGGCCCAGTACGGCGACAGCGTCCGTGTCGAGCACAAGACCGGCAAGCTCGAGCTGTACATCGCCGGCGGCGACGCGATCCAGAACGGCAGGAACCGCTGCTCGCTCGGCTTCAACGTGACCAGGGGCGGCTCGCCGTACCTGCTCACCGCCGGGCACTGCACCAACCTCGGCGGCACCTGGAGCGGCGGGGACGTCAGCGGCGCGCAGATCGTGGAAAGCGACTGCCCCGGAGCCGACTCCGGGCTGCTGACCCGGCCGAACGGCACCGGCCCCGGCGAGGTCAACACCGGCCAGCCCATCACCAGCGCCGCGGAGCCGACCGTCGGCGAGCAGATGCAGAAGCAGGGCTCGACCACCGGTGGCGGCGGTGGCGAGGTCACCTCGGTCGACCAGTCGGTGAACTTCGACGTCGGCGTGCTCGACCACGAGTTCGGCACCACCGCGCACACCGACCACGGTGACTCGGGCGGCCCGGCCTACGACGGCTCGGCCGGGCTCGGCACGCTGTCCGGCGGCGACGGCATCACCAGCTACTTCTACCCGCTGACGCTGGAATTGCAGTCCTATGGGCTGTCCCTGGCCTGATCGTCCACCACGTCGTGGGGGGGGGGGGTGTGTTGCGGCCGGGAAGAAAGGGGCGGTAGAAAGTAGATGAAGTAACAACAAGAACCCAAAAGAAAAACCAACATGACGAAAAGAGGTATGAGAAGAG
>NZ_JBHYIQ010000067.1:0-52568 GCF_042739895.1 Amycolatopsis sp. NPDC059021 | reverse complement strand
TCCCACAGGAGTCTTTTTTCTCCTCTCTCTCGGGGGTCCCCCGGACTATCCCCCCCACCTACTGTGGCATTCCCCTCAACAACCCCCCCCCCCACGAACGCGTGAATTCCGTTCAGCACACCGACATCTCGCCGAAGCGAGGAAACATTCCGGGTGATGTTCGGGGAAGGACGTCGTTTCGCATGGCCGCCGCGGGTGCTCTGTTCTATCTTCCGAGGTGATCGGGCGACAAGAAAGACACTATGGACAGTCGAGTTCGGCCGCTTCCGAGCCGGAGTGCCGTGGCGCTGCGCTTCGCCCTTGTCGTGATCGCCGCGGCTCCCGCCGTGGTGCTCAGGCTGACCGGGACGCACCCGAACGCCGTCTGGGGCGGCGTCCTGTTCGGACTCGGCGTGCTCGCGGCCGCGGTGATGCTGATGTGGGCGGCGGAAACCGCGCGCGCCGACATCTCCGGCGCGCTGGCGCTGGCACTGCTCGCCTTGATCGCCGTGCTCCCGGAATACGCCGTCGACCTCTACTTCGCCTACAGCGCGGGCACCCGTCCCGACTACGTCGCCTACGCGGCCGCGAACATGACCGGCGCCAACAGGTTGCTCGTCGGCGTGGGCTGGCCGCTGGTCGCCATCGCCACCGCGTGGGCCGCCCGCCGGTCCCGTGGTTCGGCAAGCCCGCACATCCGGCTCCAACCGCACCACCGCATCGACGTCGCCTTCCTCGCGGCCGCGGCGCTCGTCGCGTTCGTGATGCCGCTGACCGGCCACATCGGACTGTATCTCTCGGTCGTCCTGATCGGCTGGTACGGGTTCTACCTGTGGCGGATGAGCCGGTGCGGCGCCGAGGACATGGAGGAACTGGCCGGCGTCCCGGCCCGGCTGACGACGTTGCGGGCGAACCGGCGGCGCCCCTTGACGATCCTGCTGTTCGCGGTGGCCGCGGCGCTGGTGTTCTCCTCCGCCGAGCCGTTCGCCGAATCGCTCGTCGAAGCGGGCAGTTCCCTGGGCATCGACCGGTTCCTGCTGATCCAATGGCTCGCACCGCTGGCCTCGGAAGCCCCCGAACTGATCGTCGCCGTCGTCTTCGCCCTGCGGCTGCGCGCCGCCGACGGACTCGGCGCGCTGCTGTCCAGCAAGATCAACCAATGGACGCTGCTGGTCGGCGCGCTGCCGATCGCCTACCTGCTCGGCGGCGGCTCCGCCGCGCTCCCCCTCGTCGAGCGCCAGGTCGACGAGGTCGCACTGACCGCGGCGCAGACCGTGCTCGCCGTCGTGGTCCTGCTCGACCTCCGATTCCGGCTGTGGGAGGCGATCGGCCTGTTCGTCCTGTTCGCGGTCCAGTTCGTCCTGCCGGGCGAATCCGCGAGGCTGATCCTCACCTACGTATACCTGGCCATCGCCCTGGTGCTCCTCATCCCCCGTCTCCGCCAGCTGAAACCGACGGCCTTGGCGATCGGCGGCCACATCCCGGAGGATCCGCACTAGCGGGCCGCGCGAATCAGGCAAATAGGACGAGACGTTCCCAGGGCGCGATCTCACCCCGGAATTGCGTCCACTGTGGACTGTATCCGCAGGGCCATCGACGCCGGCAGCCGATGCACCGGGCCGCTATCTGGGAACAGGCCCGGCATGTGAACGCGACACGACCTTCGTCGGTGTCGAGCAGACCGGAGCATGTTCGAGAATAACCCACCTCAGGGCGATCACGGCCCGTTTCAACGGCGAACCGGGCCGGATCTCCTGAGCTGGAGGACACCATGGTCTCGATCCGGTCTCCCGCCTGCACTTCTCCCGTGCAGGAGTTGTCCCCGTACGTCGTCGATTTCGTCGCGGAGCCCGCCGTCGATCCGGACACGGGCTCCCCATCCGCGCGATCCCTTTCACTCATGTCCCGCTCAGGAGGAAAGCACATGCGATCGACACGTTCCAGGCTGGGCGTCCTCGGCGTCGCCTCGTTCGGCGCACTGGCGCTCGGCCTGACCGCCCTGCCCGCGGCGTCCGCCGCGATGACCCCGGCCGCGGTGCTGGCCGGCCTCGGCACCGCCACCGGCGGGCACTACCTCGACGACGCGGGCAATCCCGTGGTCACGGTGGTGAACAACGCCGACGCGGCCAAGGTACGCGCTTCCGGCCTGACGGCGAAGGTGGTGCGCTACAGCCTGGACCAGCTCACCCAGGTGAAACAGCGCCTGGACGCCACCGGCGGCATCCCCAGCACCGGCTGGGGTCTCGACATCGCGCACAACCAGGTCGTCGTCGACGTCTACGACGCCACTCCGAAGGCACAGCGGGCCGGACTGCTCGAAACCGTGCGCCAGTACGGCGACCTGGTGCGCGTGGACCACCACCCCGGCGCCATGTCCCTGTTCATCAAGGGCGGCGACGAGATCAGCAACGGCCAAGCGGCCTGCTCCAACGGGTTCAACGTGGAGAAGAACGGCCAGAAACTGCTGCTTTCCGCGGGACACTGCGAAAAGCTCGGCGGGGGCGGCCCGTGGAACGACGGCCAGACCGTCGACGCCGTGTTCCCCACCGAGGACAACATGATCGTGGAAAACGCCTCGGGCGAAGGACCGAGCGAGATCAACGACGGCACCAAGATCACCGAGTTCGCCGACGCCACGGTCGGCGAGCAGATGAAGCGGGCGGGGCGGACGTCCGGCGTGACCTCGGGCAAGGTCACCAAGGTCGACTACACCTTCGAAGCCGAGGGATACACGGTCTACCACGAGTTCTGCACGACCGCGCACTCCGACCACGGCGACTCGGGCGGCCCGGCCTACGACGGCGGAAAGGGCCTCGGCACCCTCTCCGGCGGCGACACCCAGACCTCGTGCTTCTTCCCGGCCACGCTTTCCGCCAAGCGGTACGGCGTGACCCTGCCCCAGTCCTGACGCGCAGGTGCCGTGGGGAGGAACGCTTCCTTCCCACGGCCCCGCGGCCACGCTTCGATGCCGGGTGCTGGTGAGGGGTACCGGCACCACCTGGCAGCCGCGATCATCGCGTCGTACCGTCGTGGCATGGCACACCAGAGCCCCGCCGAGATCTCCTCGGGCGTGCGAGTCCTGCGAGGAGTACCAGGCCGATGACCGAGCCGGTGCCGATCACCGGGGACGATCTCGGCCAGGAACAGCAGAACATCCGGTACGAGATCGCGACCCTCGCCTTCCGCCTGCTCGACGGCGAACAGGCGGCCGCCGGGATCCTGCCCTGGGTCGGCGACCCCGCCGCCCACGGCACGCTCCTGGGTTGCTGGCAAACCGAAAACGGCCCGCTCGGCAGGCTGATCGTCCTGCGCGGCTTCACCGACGACACCGAGCTGAACCGGGAGCGGCTCCGGGCACGCACCAGCGACAAGCCGTTCGGCGCGGGCCCGCATCTGACCGACCTGACCCTGCAGAGCTTCGCCCCGTTCCCCTTCGTCCCCCCGGTGCGGACCGGCGAATTCGGCCCGGCCTACGAAATCCGCGACTATCACCTGCGCCCCGGCGGCCTGCCCGCGACGATCGACGGCTGGCGCCGGGCCCTGCCCACCCGGCACCGCGTCGACCCGCTGACCATCGTGATGTACGCGCTCGACGGCCCCGACCGCATCATCCAGATCTGGCCCTTCCACTCCCTCGACGAACGCGTCACCATCCGCAAGAACCTCTACGCCGCGGGACAATGGCCCCCGCCCGGCGCACCGGAACAAATCCTCGAGGCGACCTCGACCATCGCCTGGCCGACCGCCTTCTCCCCGCTCACCTGACCTCAGCACCGCCCGCCGGTATGTCCTTTGTGGATTGCGGTGCCGCCGCGCGGACCTCGCCCAGCAGGCGACCGATTCCTCCTACTTTCCGCTTCCCTCCCCGCCCTGGCCAGCCCTCCTGTCGTTGTTCTCCTGTGCCATCTCAAACAGCTTGCCGAAGAAATTCGCCTTCGTGACGTCCCCTTCTTCGGTAAGCGCGTACATGGCAGCAGCGGCGGCCTGCCTCTCTTGTTTGGCGGGGTCTCGTTCAGGTCCAATCTTCGGGTCCGCCTTTCACGTCCCTGCACACGCTTGCTCGGCTTTCAGTAATTCGGAGATGGTCCGTGGCCGTGGTAGCCGAACATTCCGGCGTAGCGGGCCAATGCCTCGAACAGGGTCATGCTGTGGACGCCATGGTCCCCTCAAGGCCGTATTTCACGGTCACCCCACGGGCAGTTGACCGTGAGGTCGATCCACAGTTGTGCCTGCCGCTGCGCCCGCTCCACCTCGGGAGTCCCGACCTGATGCCACCACGTCCGCCCCGTCTCGCGGACGGTGCCGTCCGGCCCCGGCTGATCGCTCACTTTCTGCTGGCCCCGCAGTTCCCACGGATACTTGCCTTTCTCGGCTCGCGACAGCGTCCACGTGCGCGCTCCCTCCTGAAACCGGTACACGTCGCGATCCACCAGCACCCAATTTCCGGATGCTCGTTTCTTCGGTGCTCGTTTCGTCATGGCCGTTCACAATTCCCGACAATTCTCTTCTCCACTAATGACCGCGTCGCCACGCCTCATCGGCAGGCAAACCCGCAGCCCGGAACACCTAACGCGCCACCGTCGATGCAACCCGCCCGGCCACCATCGCGGCCTGATCACCAGTCGCGACACCGCCACCGCTCGGCGTGCCCCGGGCAGCGGGCCAAGCGCCTGGCCCAGGTCACGGACCAGCTCGGCGCGGCGCCACCTGCCCGGCTCCACCGCCAGCAACCGCAACACCCGTGCCGCCCCCGCAACCGCCGTCAGCGGTGACCCCTCCGGCGCGGCCCATACCTCGCCTCGCCGCTGCGCCCGTTCCGTCTCGGCCAGCAATCCGACCAGCCCGACGTACCGCTCCGCCCTCACCGCGACCGCAGACAGGCCCGCCCGGCTCCGCTCGCTCAGCGCGCGGCCCGCCTCGGCGTAGGCCGCCAGCGACCGTGCGATCCGATCCAGAACGAACGCGCGCGCCAGCAACCGCTCCCATCGACGCGTACGCTCCGCCGCACGATGACACCGCCGCGCCACCCGCGACGCCGCCCGGCTCACCGACCCCCACCGCCCACAGTGGGCATGGGTGCGCGGCGGGACCGGCGGCCCACGGAATCGCCGGGGTCGATCCGGTCCTGCCGCGTTTTCTGAGCGGCCGCTCCGGCCGGGGTCGCCGCGTCGGCGGAGGACAGGGTCGAACGTGGCGCGGGAACAGCCGAAGCCTCAGAACCAGACAGCGCCGCGAACCATCGCGCGACCCGCCCGCGCCGCCGATGCCGGTGTGGTCCGTGCATCCGCTGCGCCATTGATCGCAGCGACGCTCGCGCCTCCACCAGCAAGCGGCACCGCGAGCACACCGCACCCGGCGCCGAGGTCATGGCGGCGGACAGGAACCGAGCACCGCACAACCCCTCGAACGTCCCGCCGGCCGCCATTCCGGCCGCCATCGCCTCATCCGTGACAGCGTGATCACGCGACAGGTATGCAGCCGTCACCCACGTCAGGTGAACCTGTGTCGCCGTCGTCATCGTTTGGTCCTGCCTTAAGGAGCGGTTGCCGTCGTAGTAACTACGAAACCGCAGGTCAACGAACCAAAACACCCCGCGAGGCCGTGATCTTGTGAGACAAGTTCTCCCCGTGCAACGGGGACGTTTTACGCTAGGTTCGGGAAACGCTACGGTTCGTGCCCGCCGGAGAGGAAGGTCATGCCGCCTGCACCACGAAGCTTGCGACAAGAGCAGCGGGAACTAGCCGCCCGTATGCGCGCCGACCACAAGACATGGGTTGAGATCGCGGCGAGTTTCCGCACGCGCTACAACGTCAACATCAGGGTAGCGCTTCGAATGGCCCATGATTGGAGTCAGCGTGCCGCTGCCGACCAATGGAACAATCGGTGGCCCGCCGATCGAAAAACCTTTAAAAACTTCTCTTATTGGGAGATCTGGCCAGCGCCGACGGGATATGAGCCTTCACTCGAGGTCCTCGGAAAGCTTGCCGAACTCTACGAATGCAGTGTTGCCGACCTCGTAAGCGACTGCGCCGACTTCAGGTCAGCCGACTTGGCCTACGCAAACAACCGGCGGCTTTCTCAGATTTCCAATATCGCCAAGACATCCACGACAGAGCCAGAAGGAAATGAAATAGCCAGCTTGCAAGAACTTATCTCACGATTGGAAATTATCGACGTACACGAACTCGCGCGCCTGACGACAACGTGGTCAGAGCAGCTTGGCGCAGTTGCAAGTCGCAGGTCATTGCTTCTCAAACTCAGCGCCGGCCTGTCTTTAGCCGCTGCATCCCCTGCGCTATCCGACGACATTGAAACCGATTCAACGAGGCTGACGGACGCTTCAGATAGTGGATTCTCTGGAATTTGGCACAGTCGCTACAGCTACCCGAGCAGTGGACGTGGCGTTGATTTCACCAGTGAGCACTATGTGATTGCCCGGCAACACGGCAACAAGATTATCGGCCAAAGCTTGCCGCACTCCACCGGCTCACAATTGCGACTTGAACTCGCGGTCGATGCGCACGTAGCTACCGGAACTTGGCGAGAGACCACTTCATCAACAGGCTACTACAAAGGTGCCACGTATCACGGCACGCTACAGATGATCATCGACCCGAGCGGGCGACGCATGCGCGGAATGTGGCTCGGCTTTGGGCGAGATTTTGCTATCAACAGCGGACAGTGGCACCTGACCTGGGAAGAGAGGTCTACAAGCAAGAATATGCTCCGCGCCTACCACGAAAAGCTATGATAATTCTTGACTAGCCTGCTATAACCGCAACAATTGTCGACCCGCGTTCAAATTCTCCACGACCAATCAGGTCCAGGAGGCCGAACATCATCTTCGCCTCATAGATCCAGTCCAGTGTCACGCCATGCCGCGCGGCGAATGATGAGATAAATTCATCCAGTTCTCGTGTTCTTTTTGCGAATCCGCCAAAGTGGTAATCCAGCTCAATGCTCCAGTTGGCCGCAGAGTGCCCGTAGGCAGATTTCTGAAGGTTCGATACTTCTTCAAACAGAAAGGAGCCACCCTTAAGTGTCGAGAAACCGAGGGCTCGTTGCTCCTCGCACAATGCGCTCGCGATTCCCGCAAGCGTCCCACCGGTGCCACAGGAGCAGCAGATTGTATCGAACTCGATATCGATTTCTTCGACAAGTTCCGCACAGCCTCTTAGCGCGAGGGCGTTGCTTCCACCTTCTGGAAGCAAGTAGAAGTCGCCGAATCTTGAACGAAGTGAATCAATAACCTCGGGGTTAGTTTTTCTTCGATACGTGACGCGGTCCATATAGACAAGCTGCATCCCATAATTCACCGCACTTGCAAGAAACTCGTTGAGAGGAAGATGCTCCTCTCCTCGAATTATTCCAATGGTGTCGAAGTCGAAATAGTATCCGGATGTCGCGACCGCGCGAATATGATTCGAGTAGGCGCCCCCGAAGGTGAGAAGGGTCGATTGGCTCTCTGCTCGCGCCTCTTCAAGGTTGTACTTCAGCTTCCGCCACTTGTTTCCGATCAGCTCCGGATGAATCAAGTCGTCCCGCTTAAGGTAAAGACGGACACCCCGCGCCGACAGTAGCTCATCGTGAACCTCGATGAGCGGCGACGGCAAGCGCAGATCCAACCCCTTCACGCCAACCATGCTAGGCAGCCATACGTCGATGCGCCTGTGATCCCCGGTGCGGAGGTGCGGTACCTGTCCACACCCCCGCATCTATCGAGGTAGGCGACTCGGCTTCACGACACGCCGGGAACGCTCCCCGGCGCCATCGGCGCAGGTCACAGTAGGTAAACAAGCAGGGAGCCGCGTTGAAGGGCTTGGGGACGCGACGTCCCCGCCGCGACCTGAGCGGCGCCGCTGTCCCGCGCGTTGTCACATTCGCCGCCTCGGCGGGCTCATCCGAGGGAACCCGGGTGATGGGATGGTGTGACCGATGGACGAGAACGAGTGGCTGGCCGAGCGGTTCGAGCAGCACCGGCCCCGGCTGCGGGCTGTGGCGTATCGCATGCTCGGCTCGCTGGCCGAGGCGGAGGACGCCGTGCAGGACGCCTGGTTGCGGCTGCGCCGGTCCGACGCCGGGGAGATCGGCAACCTGGGTGGCTGGCTGACCACGGTCGTCGCCAGGGAGTGCCTGCACGCGCTGCGGTCGCGCCGGCGCCGCCGGGAGGCCCCGCTCGACACCCACCTGCCCGATCTGGTGGTGGTTCCCGACGGTGACCTCGATCCGGAACAGGAGGCGCTGCTGGCCGATTCGGTCGGCCTCGCCCTGCTCGTCGTGCTCGACCGGCTCACTCCGGCCGAACGGCTCGCGTTCGTGCTGCACGACATGTTCGAGCTGCCCTTCGACGACATCGCGGACATCGTGGGCCGCACGTCGGCGGCCACCCGGCAGCTCGCCAGCCGGGCCCGGCGCCGCGTGAGCGGTGCCGAGATCCCCGAGGCGGACCCCGATCTGACGCGCCAGCGACAGGTCGTCAACGCCTTCTACGCGGCCGCGCGGTCCGGCGGTTTCGACGCTCTCGTCCAGGTTCTCGATCCCGATGTCGTGCTGCGCACCGACTTCGGTGCCGGCCGGCCGCCGGTCGTCGTCCGGGGCGCCGCGGCCGTGGCCGGGCAGGCCCGCGCCCCGCGCGGCGGGCAACTGCGTCCCGCTCTGGTCAACGGCATGATCGGCGCGGTGATCAGCCAGGACGGGCAGCCGTACTCCGTCATGGCCTTCACCGTCGCGAGCGACAGGATCGTCCGGATCGACGTCCTCCGCGATCCCGGCCGCGTCCACCGCCTCGCCGCCGCCGTGCTCGATCAGCCGGGATGGTGAACGCCGGGCCCGGCGCGCGTCGCACCCCGGGCCCGGAAGCCGTCACCAGTACTTGGCCGACGGCCGGATCTCGACCGCGCCACCCAGCCTCGCCTGCGGGACGCGAGCCGCGAGCGCGATCGCGGCGTCGAGGTCCTCGGCCTCGACCACCGCGAACCCACCGACCGCGTTCTCGCCGTCCAGATACGGCCCCTGGCTGGTGATGGCCGAACCGTTCTCCACCCGGACCGTCGTCGCGTCCGCGGGCAGCCCCATCGGCGGCGCGCCCTTCCAGTTCTCCAGCGCGCTGAGCGCGGCCCAGTCGGCGTAGGCCGCCTTCTTGTCCTCGGCGGAAACCGTCTCGGCCTGCGGGGTACCCGGCAACGGATAGCTCCCGTGGTAAATGACCATGACGAACTGCATCGTCGTCCTCCTCATCGGGTCGGTGTGCTGGGCGCACACACCCATGAGCCCGGCCGACGCGGCGATGTGACCGCCGGTCCTCATCCGGTGCGACTGCAGCTCACCGGCACGGCGGGGTGTAGCCGTCGATGCGCAGGCCGCGGAAGTCGAGTGTGTTCGGGGTCTTGCCGACGAACACCAGACCACGCGCCTCGCGCACCGCCGAAGCGAACGAGTACGACGGCTTCCCGAGTTCGGGCAGCCAGGTCCACGCGTCGGCCGCGAAGCTGAAGAATTTCGTCACGAGCTTCCCACCCGTCGACGGCACCTTCGTGAGCCACTTGTCGCCGCCGCTCCAGTGCGAAGCGGGACGCAACTGCACGTAGAGGTCGTCGGTCGCGCTGTAGGTCAGCCAGAATCCGGACGACGCCGAGAGATCTGCCTGCGCCTCGAACTGGTTGCCGAGCCATACGACGATCACATGCCACTCGGCCTTGAGGAACACCACCTTGGCCGCGTATCGGTCGCCTTCGCGCACGAGCAGGCTCCCGGTGGCCGGGACGGTGGTGCCCTCGCCGCTGGCAAGCCATTGCTGCAGCCGATCGATCGACGGGGTCGCGCACTCGGCGCAGCGCCCGGCCGTCACGGTGTTCGCGTGGGCGACAGTCGCTGTCCCGCTGAGCGAAACCACCAGTGCGAGCGCGAAAACCACGCGCCGCCAATCGAAAGGGATCCTCGCACGACCGTGTTCCGAACCTACGCGCATTTCACGGAAATTAGCACAGATCACCGGACGTCGTCAGGGACGAAAGTCCGCAACCGTGGTGTTTTCGCCCCCGCCGCGCTACCTCGGCCCGGGTATCACTCCGCCGTGCACAGGAGCACCTCCGCGGTGGTGTCCCACCGGAGCCCGGCCGCCCGCAGCACCTCCCGCCATTCCGCGACCGTCCGTTCGCGACCCCCGTGCAGGAGCAGCATGTCGATATCGAGAAGGTTCGCCTCGTCCCGGGAATCGCCGTCCGGGACCACCCGTTCGCAGATGAGCAGCCGCGCACCGGGAGTCGCGCGCATCGCGTCCCGCAGATGCCCGAGCAGGCGCACCGCATCCGCGTCATCGAGGGAATGCACGGTGTTCTTGAGCAGGTACATGTCCGCGGGTGGCAGCGGATCCGTGTAGAAGTCGCCGCCCGCCAGCTCCACCCTCCCGCCCATTCCCTGCCGTACCAGAAACTCCTTGCTCACGGGCAACACCTCCGGCCGGTCGTAGAGCACCCCGCGCGCCTGCGGCACCCGGGCGAGCACGAAGGCCAGGAACGCTCCCGTCCCGCCGCCGACATCGGCTATCCGATGACAGCCGGACCAGTCGACACGCGCCACGCAGTGGGTGACGAGGTGCCGATCGCGGTCATGAGCCTCGAGGTAGGTGAGTTCGTTCTCGGTGGTGTTGCGATCGAGGTAGTCGTAGAACGGCAGCCCGAAGGCCCGCTCGAACACCGGGCCCCCGGTCCGCACGGCCTCGGCGAGATGGCGGTAGGCGGGGAAAACGATGCGTCCCTGGTAAAGGACGGACGGCAGCCTGCTGCCGGGGACTTCCCGCCGGAGCGCCTGGCCCATGGGGGTGAGTGCGAACGAACCCGCCTCGTTCGCCCGGAACACCCCGGCGAAGGCGCCTGCCCTGAGCAGCCGCCGCAGGGCACCGGGATCGCATCCCGCGGACTCGGCGAGGGCCGCCACGTCCGCCGGCCCATCGGCGAGCAACTCGGCGATCCCGAGCTCGGCCAGCGCGTGGACGGCATACGCGACGCGCGCGCTGTCGAGCAGTGCCGCCAACCGCGCACCGGCCCCGGCAGGCGGCACGTCCTCGGCGATCGCGGCGGGCGTGGACGGCCAGGACGTCATGAGTAGGCACCGCCCTCGCTCAGTTTCAGCGCGATTCCCTCGGCGCCTCCCACCGGCTGATCCGCGTCCTCCGGCAAGGCGGCGCGGATCTCGGCTGCCCGCTCGACCTCTTCCTTCGTCTGTCCGACGAAGTGGACGATCTCCTCATGGTTCGTCGAGCCGATGAAGTACTCGGCACCCATGCGGTAGTAGATGTCCACCGAGTAATCGCCGGGCAGCAGGTCTTCGGCCGCCAGCCGCCCCTCCCGCAATTTGCCGATGATACGCGGGGCGTCATAACGCAGTTTCACCCCACCGCGCTTGAAGTAGGTGTCACCGTAGAGCGTTTCGGTCTCGACCGCGTCATCCCGCGCCGAGTCACCCGGACTCCGGTAATAGGGCTGCGTCAGGATGTCGTACCTGAAGATCTCGTCCAGCACCTCACCGTTGTCCGCACCCAGCAACTTCCGCGCCGACTCCCGCCACCAGCTTTCGAGCAGTCCTCGCGCGGCGTCCTCGCCATACAGGTATTTCACGGCGTCGCCATAGGCGGTGTCGCTGTTCTCGGCTTCCGCGACACACTCCTGCAACGGCTTCGCCGCCGGGTCGTCGGTGGCATGGATCCACTCGTCGAGGTTCATCAGCACCTGCGACTGCGTCGCCGTGGTCAATTCCCGGACACCGATCCACGTACTCCGCAGGACGGCGTTCTCCGCCATGACGCGTGTCCAGAACAGGAACCGCTTCATCAGCCGGTTGTCCGCGTAACTCATCGTGTGATGGGCGAGCATGTACTCGAAGTCGTCCACATTCCCGCGCACGGAGATTATCCCGTACTCCGACTTCTTTTCGGAATAGTCGGTGTTGGGCAGCAGGTGCAGCGGATAGACCGCGATCCGGGACACATGGCGGGACAGCTTGTCGTAACCGTCCATGAAGGACTGTACGGTCTCGCCAGGGGCTCCCCAGATCAGCTCCGCGTAGCAGTCGAGACCTTCCCGGTTCAGCCACGCGGCCAGCTCCTCCCACGCGTTGACCTTCATGTTCTTACGGTTCATCAGCTCGAGGGCGTTGTCGTCGAGCGTCTGCAGTGCCAGCGTGAAGGAGCTCCGCATGTCATGCTTCTTCATCTTCCGGACGATGTCGTAGAAGACCTTCGACTTGTTCTTCGCCCAGGAGGTCTCGACCGCTCGCGGATAGCCGTACTTCGCGCGCAGCTCGATCAAATCGTCCACGAACTCCCCATCGGCCTTCAGCATGCCGAAGTTCGCGTCGCACAGCACGATGGTGTGCACCTTGTGCTGCGCGAAGAGCTCCAGTTCCGCGCGGAGGCGCGCACGCGAAAAACTCTGCACCCGCTGCCCCACAGCTCCTCCCCAGTAACAGAAGGAACACTTGTAGGGACAACCGCGGTTCGTTTCCATGAGCGCGACGTCGTACCTGAACTTCCCCGTCTCATCGGTCAACGGGATCGCGCCGGACAGGAACGGCGACGGGATGACATCCAGGTCGTCGAGGCGTTCCCGCGGAATCGTGCTCACGACGTCTTCGTCGCGGTTGCGGTAGCTGATACCCGAGATGTCGGGCAGATCCCGCGTGGACCGGCCCTTCAGGTAAGCGGCCACGAGATCGGCGAAGACCAGTTCGCCTTCGCCGTTGACGATCACGTCCACATCCGGGTAGAGCCGGAAGGTCCGCTCCGCCTGGTTGGCGACGTGCGTGCCACCGAAGACCACCCAGCCGTCCGGGTTCATCTGCTTGAAGGTCTCGGCGAGCGCACCGAACTCACGAAAATTCCAGCCGAGCACCGAGAACGCCAGTATGTCCGGTGCGCCCGATGCGAAAAGGCTGTTCGCCATCCGCATCAGCGTCACGCCGCCGTTGTAGTTGTGGATGGACACGTCGACCCGGCCCGCCAGCCGGTCGTCGGCGAGCACCGACGCCTTGAGGTAGCCCGACGCCAGCGGCATCGATTCGAGGGGCATATCCCAGACGCCTTGCTGCACAAGGTAAACAGAGATCTTGTCCGGTCCCATTGCACTCAGCTCCTAGTTATTTCGCGACACGCGTCCAGCGCGAGAAAGAGAAACGACGGAGACATTTCACGGCAACGCCCAGATCACCAGGGCCCGGCCGGCCGACCGATTCTCGAAGAACCCGGATAGCGCTACCGCCCGGACCGACCCACCCAGTTTCCGCTTCCGTGCGATCATCCGATGATTTGTGATCTTCGTCAACTCCGAGCACGAAAGCAGCCGGTGCCGATCGTTCCCGAGTCGTGGCGCGGGAAATCGAGGAAGCACACCTCGGCCGCCAGCCTTCCGCGGCCGGACGAGGTGCTAGGAAATGCCGGGCACGCCGGGATCATCCGCGGGACGCCCGGCTACCGTCCCGGCCCCGTGCGACCGGTCCGGCTCACCGAGCGCGGCGCCGAGCTCGGCCCTGCTGGAGATGAGCAGTTTCTTGTACGCGCGGCTGAGGTGGATCTCCACCGTCCGGCAGGTGACGTACAAGATTCCGGCGATCCGCTTGTTCGTCAGCCCCTGTGCCGCGAGCGCGGCCACTCGGCGTTCGCTGGGGGTGAGCGCACCGACGCCGGTCTCGGCGCTCCTGCGCGGCCTCGCCCTCGCCAGCGTCAACTCGCTCCTCGTCCACTCCGCGAGGACGGTCGCACCGGTCCGTTCCGCGTGCGCCAACGCCGATCGCAACCGCCGGCGTGCCGCCGCGAACTGGTTCAGCTTGCGGAGCAACACCCCGAGGTCGAACAGAGCGTAGGCGAGGTCCAATCGCGCGGGGGTGCGTTCCAGGGTCGCCACCGCCTCGGTCAGCAACTTCTCCCGATCCACCCCGCCGGCGCACATCGCGACGACGCGCAACGCGGTGCCGATGTGCACCGCGATACCGGCCTGCCGGGCCCGCTCCAGCTCCGCGAGCGCGAATCCGGCCGCCGGGCCGCCGCGGCCGGCGCGCACGCACACCATCGCGTAGGCCGACCGCCAGCGCGCTTCGATCGGGTCGTAGGCACCATGGGTGTGCCAGCGCCGCGCGCACTGCTCCAGGTCCGCGAAGGCGGCGTCGAACGCACCCCGTTCGGTGTGCAGATACGCCCGCTGGACCAGCAACGCGGGAGGGCTGCCCACCGGGATGTCCCCGGAGAACCCGGCATCGTCCAAGCAGTTCTGCCCCGCCTCCAGTTCGCCTGTTTCCAGGCAAGCCCCCACCAGGCCGGTGATGGCGAGCCCGGCGTACAACGAGTTCGGCCGGACGAATCCCTTCGCCCGCAACGCTTCGGCGGCGGCGCGGCGCGCCTCGGCCAGGTCACCGAGTTGCAGGGAAACGGCTGCGCGGACGCTCTGCGTGTACGGTCGCGTCTCGGCCGGTTGCCGCTGGAGCATCCGATCGCACTCGTCCGCCGCAGCGGCGAATTCACCGGCGTAGAGCAGCAACAGCACCGGCGCGAGCAGTGCGTCGATCCCCGTGCCGGGATCCTTGGTGAGGGCACGCTGGGCACAGGCGACCATCGTCTCCCGGCGCCACGCCTGCCGGCGATTCTCCCGGAAAGCGAGATTGACCAGCTCGACACGATCGGCGGTGCGATGGTCCGCCGGATGTGCCACGGCCGCTTCGCTCGTCTCGGGTGCGGGTTCCTCACCCCGGGAACTCCAGTGCACCGCGCCGATGAGGTACCTCTCCTCGTCCATTCGCCGCACCAGCCGGCGCTCGGCGCCGCTCGCCTCGTCGATTCCCTTGCGCAGGACGTCCACCGCGGTCTCGGCATCATCGGCGATCACGTACGCGTTCGCGATCTGGATCAGGATGGGCACTCGAACCGACAGTTCCTCGGCGTATCGCAAAGCACGTGAGAAGTAGTGAATGGCCTTCTTCGTGTCGCGGTACGTCAGCAGCCTGCCGACTTCTCGCAGCAGGCCGACTTTGCATTCGTGGCCACAGCGCTGAGCGGCGCCCAGCAAGAACTCGACCGCCTGCTCCGTCCGGCCGAGGGCAGCCGCGTCGGCCGCGGTCTCGCGGATGACGGAACACGCCCACCGAGGATGCGTCATATGCTTGTTGCGCAACAGATACCGGGTGATTTCGCTGTTCGCACCGAACTCTTCCCGCAACAACGACGCGGCGCGCAGGTTGGCGAGCTCATATTCACTCGGGGAAAGGCGATCGAGGACGGCTCTTCGCACCACGGGCACCGACAACGCGTAGCGAGAATCGATTTCGGTGACGGTTCCACGCTTGCGCAGGGCGTCCAGCACGTCGGCGATCCTCAGCTCGTCCAGGTCCAGGAACGTCGCGACGAACCGCACCGACGCGTTGGGCTCGAGGATGGCGACGGCGTCGATCACTCGCATGACATCGTATCCGGCACGCCAGCTCTGCCCGGCCAGCGCGTCGGCGATCCCCGTGACGCCGGCCCGCCGCACGTCCCGGACCGTCAGCCTTTCCGGGTTCGCGATCCGCAGCGCCGAACGCGCCAGAAGGGCCACGTACAACGGGATTCCCGCGGTCTGGCGCACGAACTCGGCGACGACGTCGTCCCGCGGTGTGCCCCCGAGTTCGAGAGTCAGCAACGCGCGCACCCCGGCCTCGTCGAGATCGGCCAGTACACATCTGCGCTGGAATCGGTCGACCACGGCCTCGAACGCGTCCGGCTCGCTCCCGCGGTGCCCGTGTTCGCCGGTGGCGACGACCGCGATCGACGTGGTCGTGAGGACGTCGTACAGATACTGCAGGGCCTCCGTCGACGCGGCGGGCAAATCGTCCAGCAGCACCAAGGCGGGCTCGGCCTCGCCCGCCTGCCCCACCGGCTCGTGCGGGCGCTCCGTCCCGCGCACCCAGACGGTGCGCAACCCCATCCTCCGCGCATACCCCGCAGCCTCGTCCAGCAGCACCGATTTCCCGGAACCGTGTGAGCCCTCGATGAGCAGACTGGACGGCCGGCCCCGCCGTGCCGAATCGAGGCAATCACGGATATCGCGTCGCACGGCGTCGCGACCGACGAGCATGCTACTCCCCGTCTGCGGCACAGAAGCCGAAGTCACCCGCGATGACCGGCCCGAGGCCCCGGTTGTCGTTTCGACCTGCCGGGAACGCGCACGGCGTCCCGCGGCCCGGCCATTCCGGCTACCCTTCGAGGCGCTCCGCTATCCGCTGCCACACCCGCGAACAGTGATGCGCGGCTTTCGCCAGCGTCGCCCTGCAGTGCACCGGAATCCCGTCAAGAAGGTCGTCCCACTCCTTGTCCGTCCGCATGTGCATGTGCATCAGCCGCAGGATCACCTTGCCTTCCCGATGGAACCGCAGGGCGGGATCGCGGAGGAGAACCCGCAGGCTCGGAAGCTCGCGCCCAGGACCGTCCTCGTTCTTTCCCTCGCTCTCCCCCGGATCCGGCCGCGGCGCGGGGATGGCGGCAGCGGGGGTGACGTCCTCGAGAAGCCGCTTCGGCAAGGGGTTCTCCCCCTGGCGGACCCGTCTTCGCACATCGACCGCCGTGCCGAGGGAGATCTTGGCCTTCTTCGCCACCTCCCGCAGCGGGACGTCGGGATCGGCGTGGATCAGCGAACTCGCCCGGAGCCGCCCCTCGACCATGTTGAGCGGCCGGCGCCGCCCGTCCCGCCCGACCCGGTAATCCGCTCCGGGACCGTTCGGGGCCGCACGCCGCCGGATCACCGCGACCGTCTTGTCCGAGACTCCGGTCACCGTGGCGATCGCCTGATCCGACCAGCGGGGATACGCGTCGACGATCCTCCTCACCGCGGCCATGCGATCGGGCCGGGACAACGGAAGGCCGTTGTTCGTGTTCAACCACACCGACAGCACGAAGGCCTCGCCTTCGGTACCGTCGAAGAGCCGGGCCTCGATGTGCAGTTTTCCTTGCAGGACAGCGGCTTGGAGCCGATGCATACCGTCGACGACACGCATGGTGGAGCGGTGCACCACGATCGGGGGGACGTCCTCGTCCGTTTCGGAAATTCTCCTGATGTGCTCGTCGCTCTCCCCATCGATGCGCGGGGAGTCGGACGGCTGGAGCGCGGCGATCGGCACCTCGATCGCCGACCGCACCCTGTGGTGATATTCCGCCAGTATCGCGTCGACACAGCTTTGCCCGGTCCCCGAATTCCGCTCACCCGCCCGCGTGGAGCGTGCCGGCCCACGGGATCCGCATGGCGCCGCCGTCATGACCATCCCCCCAACACTGCTCCCCCAAACACGGCCAGTACGAGACTGACAGGATATGGTGAAACAAAGAATTTACCTGGACACGCAACACCATGTCAAGAACGATGCGATCTATTAGCGCGTCATACCGGAATACTCCGTCCGGGCAAGCGGTCCGCGCTATCCGGCACAAGATCGATATGTGCCCGCCCGCGGCCCTGACTCAGCGCAACTCTTCGACCAGGCGAAATCCGACGGCATACATAAATCGCTGATATTGCCCGTGCCTTCTCCTGCAGCGGGCGAGATCACCGAAGCGGGAGAAGCTGCCACCCCTGGTGACGCGATAGCGGGAACGTCCCGTGGTCAGATCGTCGTCGACGGTGGTCCCGCCCGGATAGCGCGCGTAGTCGTCGGCCACGAACTCCTCGACGTTCCCCGCCATGTCGTCGACGCCGAAGGGGCTCCTCCCACGCGGGTAGACACCGACCGGAGTGGTGGCGAGCGGTCCGGCCTCCACGGTGTTGGCCGCGTCCTCGTCGAAGGCGTCCCCCCACGGGAATTCCCGCGGATCACCGCCCGTCGCGGCGTGTTCCCATTCCACCTCGGTCGGGAGCCGGAACGAACGCGTCGTACGCCGGGAGAGCCAACCGGCGTACTGCTCGGCGTCCCGCTCGGTCACCGTCCACACCGGGTGATTGGCCCTTTCCTGCGGATAGGCACCGAAACTCCACGACGTCGGCGCCGGCCACCGGCCGGTGTCCCGCAGGAACAGCAGGTACTCGTAGTTGGTCACCGGGTACCGCATCATCCGGAACGGGCGGACGTCCACCGCGTGCCGTGGGCATTCCTTGAGTATCCAGTCCCGCCGCACCCCCCGCCGCGCCCAGGCGCGCACCACGGCATCGACCGACGACACGGGGAGCCCTATGGTGGTGCTCCCACCGGGCACCTCGACCATGACGGGGTCGTCCGGGCGGATCCGCGGGTCCCCGAGGAGCCCGAGCAGGGTGCCCGCGGCGTAACGCCGTGCCAGTGGTTCGGCTACCCCCTCGGCGATCGGCACCAGTTCTTCGGGTGCTCGAGACGCCAAGGAGCGGTACACCTCCGCCAAGTCGGCCGGCAGGCGCGTGATCACCTGATGCGGCAGCCCCATGGCCACCCGATCGTCGGGATCGTGCGGCTCGACCGTGACCTCTTCGACAGCACTCATGCGATCGCCGCCGGGATGTCGTAGACCTGCCCGTCGTACGAGCTGACGAGGAACCGGTCACGCGCGACATCGAACGTCAGCGCGGAAATCCCCGCGGCGGTGGGCCGGTCCATGGCCAGCAGCTCCAGGGTTTGCGCGTCGTAACGCGCGACGTGGCCGTCGTAGGTGCCGATGGCGAGTACCCGCCCGTCCGCGGAGGAGGAGATGGACCTGATCGACCTCCTGATGGGCGGGTGAATGGTGGTGCCGCCGTAGCCGGCGTCCCAGATCCGGAGCGTCAGGTCGCGGCCCACCGTCGCGAAGCGCCCGTTGCCCAGGCTGGTGCAGCCGTTGGCGACGCGGTCGTGCGCGGTGTTCTCGCGGTGTATCTCGGAGAAGTCGCTGATGCGGTGCCAGGCGATGCCGCGGTCCGAGCAGGTGGAGAACAGCACGTCACCCGAGACCGACAGCCCCTTGATCGCGTTCGCGTGCAGTTTCGCGTCGAGGACGTGCACCAGTTCGCCGCCGTCCCAGCGGAAGATCAGCGCGTCACCCGAGTACGACCCGATCGCGAGGTGCTCCTTGCCGTCCTTGGTGAACGTGATCCCGCAGTTCAGCGGCGCCGGGTGGTGGTGGAGCACCCGCCCGTCGGCCACGTCCATGAGATCGCCGAGCTGACCGCCGCTGACCACCGTGCCGTTCGTCGGTGTCACGAAGTTGCACAGGCTGCCCAGTTCCGCGAGGGGCACGCCGTCGCGGCGTACCGTCCCCGAGTCGCCGACGGTGATCACCCCGCCGTCCCAGACGCACACCCCGTTGATGCCGCCGGTGGCGGGCACGACCTCGTCCTGCCACCGGCGCGCGCCGTAGTCGTAGGTGCGGTAGGTCGCGCCGAAGGTGCCGAACACCAGCCGGGAACCGCCCGCGAAGGCGCTGGCCCGTGGCCACACGTCGCTCGGCAAGGCGGTCGCGTCGACGCACTCGGCGCCGGGGCGCGCCAGATCCCAGATCTTCATGGTCCCGTCGTAGCTGAGCGTCACCAGCAACGGCCTGTGCGGATGCAGCAGGATCCGTTTGATGCCGGCGTCGTGCGCCTTGACCGCCTGGGTACCGGAGGCGGACACGATGACCAGCTCACCGAGGTCGTTGCCCGCGTACAGGGCGCCGTCCGGGGCGACGACCGCCGCGTCGGTCTGCTCCGCACCACCGAGGTCGACGTCCTCGACCAATCCCCCGGTCGCCAGCGACCACTTCTTGATCTCGCCCTCGTCGCTCAACGACACGAGTTCGTCGTTCTCGGTCCACTGCACCGACACCACATCCGCCTGATGCCCCTCGAACGTCGTCAGCAACGTCCCGGAGAAGTCGTACAACCGGACCTTGTAATCGCGCGCCGCGGTCGCGATGAGCGCTTTGCTCGGGTGGAAGGCCGACATCTCCACATCGTCGGCGTGGCCGTTGAGCACGGCCATGAGCGACAGATCGGGGATCGACCACAACCTGGCCGTGTAATCGCTCGAGGAGCTGACCAGATAGCGACCGTCCGGGCTGAACGCGCAGTTGTTCGCGAGATGGTCGTGCAAGGACCGGCCCAGTGCCCTGCCGGAGGACTGGTCCCACAGAATCACCTGGTTGTCATATCCGGCGGTGGCCACGTAGCGGTCGCCATAAGCCGCGATACCACTGATAGGCCCAGAATGCTTGATCAACGGTCTCCACTCCCCGAGCAGACATCAATTACGGAGTCGCCACATCACAGGCGCGAGAGCAGGAGTTGCAACCCGAAACAAAACAATCGTTATCGGGTATCGGCGAAAAGATTAACACGCACGCTGGGGAGCGACAAGAGTCGTAACGGCTATCCATTCACTCTCGGGAGAAGCGCCGAGCCGCGTGTTTCCGGTACGCTCCGGCGGCAGGAGAAATCGCTCAGGGCGTCGTCGCATCGCCCACGGCATCACCTGCGCGGTGGCCGAGCGCGGCCGCGTTCTCCACGGTATCCACGGCCGGCCACCGGCGCAGGGCTCAGCGTCGTTGCGCGACCGGCTCGTCGACCTTGCCACGTAACGAAAATCCCGCGGTCACCACGCCGAAAGCGCAGATGACCGCGAAGGTGAAGAACAGGTAGTGCGCCGAGGTCCGCATCGAGGAGCCGCCGAGGTTGACCAGGACGCCGGCGAGCGCGGCACCGAACGCGTTGCCGATATTCAGCACCGTCGCGATTCCCGCGGACGCCTTGGTGGCTTCGTCCGGATCGGCGGTCACCGCCATGGTCGCCGCGCCCAGATGCGGCATGGCCATCGCGATACCGCTCCCCCCGAGGAACGCGGCGGCGGCCCACAACACCATCAGCCAGCCGGGCGGGTGATCCCGCATCAGGAACCCGAGCAGCGCGAGGCCGATCGCGAGCACCACCGGCCCTGCCAGCCGGAGCATCCTGGTCACCGCCGGACGCTCGGCCGTCCCGGTGACGAGCTGGACCGTGGTCCACCCGAGGGCGAGCGCGGCACCGAAGAACCCGGCGACCACGGGTGACATGCCGCCGAGCTGCTGACCGAACAACGGCAGGAACGCTTCCGTGCCGATCGCGAAGGCGAGTACCCCGGTCGTCAGGTACAACCACTTGAGCGGGTTGTCGCGCACGAACACGAGCCGGCTCAGTATCCGCGCGCGGGCACGGCGTTCCACCCCGAGAAACACCGCGAGCAGCACGAGGGCGCCGAGGAGGAGCGCGGCCGTCGCCCAGCCGTTCCGCACGATGCCCGCCACGCTGATGGCCGCCGTGACCGCGGCGATCAGCAGTGGGGTGGCCGGTACCGGTGCCACCGGCCCGCTGCGGTCACCCGCGGGCACCGAGGCACGCGCGCCCAGCGCGATCGCCACCGCGGCGACGGCCAGCACGACGAAGGCGTAGCGCCACGACGCGAACTGGGCGAACACCCCGCCGATGGCCGGGCCGACGAAGTTCCCGGCGGCGAACATCCCGGAGATCAGCACCATGCCGCGGGACCAGAGCCGCTCGGGAAGCGCTCGCTGCACCATGGCGAAGCCCAGTCCGTGCAACAGGCCGCCGCCGAATCCCTGGAGAACCCGGCCGACGAGGAGCACCGGCATCACGGGCGCGAGGCCACAGATCACCGAGCCGAGCGCGAACGCGCCCAACGCGACCCAATAGGCGTTCACCCCGCCCAGCCTGCTGAGGAACAAGCTCACCAGTGTCGACCCGATCACCATCATGACCATGTACAGGCTGGTGCTCCACGCGTACAGCTCCTCGCCACCGATCTCGGCGACCGCGGTGGGCAGGAGACTGGACACGATGTAAATGTTCAGCGCGACAATGAGGACGCCGCCGCCGATCACACTCGAGACGCCCCCATGACGCGAGACGAGTTCCGCCCACGTGCCCTGCTTTCGCTGCGAAGACTTCATGCGCCGCACGGTAATACTTCGAGTAAAGTATAAGTCAAGTCCCCCGCTTCATTGCGGGTTTGTGCGCGGAATCCGTTGCCATAGCAGGAAATCGACGACGAAGGCCGCTCCGATAGGCAAAGCGAACACTCGTTCGCGCGATCATCCGAACGAGTGAAAAACGAGTTCCGGTCCCCCGTTGCCGATATAGCGCTCATGCGTCCGCGAACTCCGCGTGTGTCCGCCATCCGTGCGCCCTTCGCGTCAGTCGAGTTCGATGGTGTGACTGGCCTTGGTCACCTTGGCCGCGAGATACCGCCAGTTCAGCGAGTTCAGGTACACACCGGTCGGGATGACTTCGGCGACCGAGATCCCGGCGTTCTCCACCTGCTCCCGTTTACACGGATTGTTGGACAACAGCCGGATCGTCCGGATATCCATGGCCCGCAGCATCTCGGCGGCCACCGTGTAGTCGCGTTGATCGGCGGGCAGCCGCAGCTCCAGATTCGCTTCGAAGGTGTCGAGGCCGCAGTCCTGCAGGGCATAGGCGTCCAGCTTGTTGTACAGGCCTATGCCGCGTCCTTCCTGGCGCAGGTAGATGAGCACGCCCCCTTCGTCCCGCATCATGCGCAACGCCTCCGACAACTGCTGGCCGCAGTCGCAGCGTCCCGAGCCGAAAAGGTCGCCTGTGAGACATTCCGAGTGGATCCGTACCAGGCAGGGACCGTCACCAGCGCCCCCGTTCACCCGCAGCGCGAAATGTTCCCCGCCGTCGGCGAGACCGTGAAAGGTGAGTATCTGTGTTTCGGCCATCTCCGGTGACTGCCAGGTGAGCGGCAGGTCGACACAGGTCCGCACCCTGGCCCGGCCGAACGCGCCGGCATGGGGCGCGACTTCACCCGGCGGGTACGGCCGCCCGTTTTCCCATTCCTTCTCCCCGAGTACCAAGAGATCACCTCAGCCTCTCCTGAACGAGCCGGCCCCCGTCGAACGGTTTCCGTGGCGCAAAAACTGAAAGCACCGGACGCGAACGGTGACGCGGAATCGCCCGATTCGATGGTTCTCCGTACCGGAGGCCGGGCCGGCCGACGTCCACCAGCAGGGCACCTGCGAATCTAGCGCTCCGGGCTTGGAGTGTCCACCGGAAAACCGCCGGGTATTGCGATACCGGGCGAGACCGCGAACCATTGAACATCCATCACCAAACCTCAGCAATGAGGATCGGGACAACGACCAGCCGGGGGTGTGCGGCACTTTGCCAGGAATCGGGCTCGACCTTTCCCGTAATGAGATGCTGGACGTGGGCAACCAGGCGCTGCGGCTGCTCACGAGCTTCCTCGCCGAACTCGACGAGCATCCGGTCGTGCCCGCCCCGGCGCGTCCGGGCACCGGCGCGATCACCGACGAGGGAACGGCACCGGCGGAAGTGCTCGCGGAGACCTTCACAGCCGCGTCGGCGGCCGTGGAAACCGCCGGGCCACGGCACTTCGGGTTCATACCGGGAGGCGGGCTGTTCACCTCCGCGGTGGCCGAACTGGTGGCGAGAGGGCTCAACCGGTACGTGCCGGGCCGCGTCATGGCACCGGCTTTCGCCGCGATAGAACAGGAAGTGGTGGACTGGTTCGTGAAGATCACCGGGCTGCCGGACACGGCGAGCGGGGTGCTGACCACCGGTGGTTCACTGGCCACGCTGTCCGCGGTCGTCGCGGCGCGGCACGACAAACTCGGCGACGACCTGACGCGGGCCACGTTCTACCTCACCGAGAACACCAATCACTGTGTCGCGAAGGCCGCGCGCATAGCGGGTCTGCCGCCGTCCTCGGCGCGGCTCGTTCCCACCACCGGCCGGCTGAGCATGGACGCGGCGGGGTTGCGGGCGACGGTGGAGCGAGACCGCGCGCGAGGCGAGCGGCCGTTCCTGGTCGTGGCCACCGCCGGCACGACGAGTTCGGGCACGGTGGACGAACTGGCCGCCATCGCGGACGTGGCGCGGGAGCACGGCCTGTGGCTGCACATCGACGCGGCCTACGGCGGGCTCTTCTGCCTCACCCAGCACGGCAGTGCGCTCTTCGACGGCCTCGACCGGGCCGACTCGATCGTCCTCGATCCGCACAAAGGCCTGTTCCTCCCCTACGGGACGGGAGTCGTGCTGGCACGCGACTGCCGGACCCTGGTGCGCGGGCACACACCGGCCGACGAGCTGCCGCCCTATCTGCGTGATTTCGCCCAGAGCGACCAGGTGCGCACGAACCTGGTCGACATGGGCCCGGAACGCACGCGGGAATTCCGTGGCCTCCGTGTCTGGTTTCCCTTGCGCGTCCACGGTGTCCACGCGTTCCGGACGGCACTGGAGGAAAAGCTCGAACTCGCCAGGCTCGTCCACGAGGAACTGGCGCGCGAGCCACTGCTCGAGTGTCCTTGGCCGCCCGAACTGTCGATCGTCGTGTTCCGGCTGCGGGCCGGGGACGCCGCGACCAAGGACCTGCGTGAACGTATCAACGCTTCGGGACAAGCGTTCTGCTCGGGAACCTTTCTGCACGGCCACTACTACATCCGGATCTGCGTGCTGTCCTTCCGGACCCACCTGGCGCACGTCCGCCGCCTGCTCGACGTCATTCACGCGGCAGTGGCCGGCTGACGTCCCCGGCACCGGGGCCGGCACGGTTGTCCCTGCCGTTCTGGCTCACCTCCACCGATCCGACGTCGGCCGGCTGTGCTCGCACCCGGCCCCGCGCCGGCACGTTGTGGGTCACCAGGGCGTGCGCGCCGATGTAGGCACCGTCGCCGATCACGACCGGACCGAGCACCGACGCCTTCGCGCCGATGGTCACGCCGTCTCCCACGATCGGGTGGCGGCGCTCCGATCCGCCGCGCAGCATGTCCCGCTGCCAGCCGAGGGCGCCCAGGGTGACCTGCTGGTACAGCGTCACGTCGTCGCCGATCATCGCGGTTTCGCCGATCACCACACCCGACCCGTGGTCGATGAACACGCGCCGTCCCAGCGTGGCACCGGGATGGATATCGATTCCCCCCGACAGGAACCTGCCGAGCAGGCCCACGAGCCGCGCGGCACCGAAATGCGACCTGCCGTAGAGGTGGTGTGCGATGCGATGGGCGAACAACGCGAGTACGTGCGGGTACAAAATCGCTTCGCGCCGCCGTTTGATGGAGGGATCTCGCCGCACGGCTGTCGTGATGTCTTCCCGGCTCAGTTCCCCGAATCGTCCCACCACTGCCATCACTCACCGTTCATGTCCTGCCCGAATCTTGTCCTCAGCCCGTGATCTCCTGCCACTCGTCCCGGCTGCCCGCGTCCGGGAACAGGGTGACCACCCACTGGTCCGGCCGCAGTGCGGCCGCGACCTCCCAGGCCGACAGCCAGTTCGCCGCGGCCGAGCTTCCTATTCTGGTCCCGGTCCGCTGGAAGAAATCCAGCATCCCGTACAGCGCGGCGGGACGCGCGACCGTGCGGAATTCGGCGACGTGTTCTTCGATTTCCCGGACGAACGGTTGCCGCATCCCGAATCCGACCCCGCCGGAGCCGGCATACAACCGCTCCCCTTTCGGGGCCGCCAAGGTGCCGTAAGGCAATTCCTGTGGTGTGACCACGACCCCGCGCAGCTCGGGCCACCGCTGCCGGAGCGCCATGAGCACGCCCATCATGGTGCCGCCGGTTCCCACCGAGGCCACCAGGAGATCCGGGCGAATTCCCGAGAGCTGCGACACGATCTCGGCGCCCGTGGTCGTTTTGTGGAAGTAGCAGTTGGCCGGATTGCGGTGCTGGTAGAGAAAGGTCAGCCCGGACTCCCGGCCCGCGTGCCGGCAGGCCTGCTCCACCACGCCGAGGAAGCCGCGGCTGGTTTCGACGAGCTCGACACGGCACCCACGCGAGCGGAGGTTCGCCGCGTAGTCCTTCGATGTCCACCCGGGGAGATACAGCGACAGGTCGATGCCCAGTGACCCGGCCAGCACCGAGAGCGGTTCGGCGAGGTTTCCGCCCGAATACTCGAGCAGCCTGACCTCGTGTGCCGAATCGACATCCCGCAGCGCGTCGGCGAGCAGGGCGAAGGCCGTACGGTCCTTGATCGACCCACAGGGGTTCTCCCATTCACACTTCGCCAGTATTCCAGCACCATTACGCGGGCTCGGCACTTCACGCAAGGATGTTCCGCCGAGCGACGAAAAGAACTCGCCAAGAGCCGGGAACCGCGCACACACCGCACGGAAGTCGATCTCCAGCTCCGGGTCCATCGCCCAGCTGTCGCACAATTCGGGTGGCTGCACAGAAATCACTCCTCCGATTCGTGAACGAGCTGCACGGGCTCGCGTCCTACGCCCGGGACCGCACCATGGGCTCGGACATCGGGCAGGGATCCGGCAGGACGTTCCGGACGGTTTCCGGCCGCACGAGCACGAATTTCCCGATGTGCCTGCCCTTGGCGAACTCGCGCAGGGCGGCGACCGCCCCGGCGAAGGGCCACCGGGCGACGGGGAGAGGGGCGAGGGAGCCCGCCGCGGCCAGCTGCCCCACCTGCGCGAGCAGCGCCGCGAACCGGTCCGGCCGTGTCCGCATGAAGCCGGACAGATCGACCGCCGAGAACGTGAGCCGCTTGGCGAAGGGCCCGAGTGCCAGCGTCCCGCCCTGGTTGATGGAAAATCTGCTCAGCTCGATGTACCGCCCGTCCTCGCCGAGAGCGTCGAGGTTGTGTTCACCCGCTCGCCCGGTCAGGGAGTTGAGCACCACGTCCACTCCTCGTTCCCGGGTCGCGGACCGTACCTGCTCGCTCCACTGCCCGGACCGGGAGTCGAAGACGTGCGTTATCCCCAACCCGCGCAGTGCGGCCCGCTTTCGCTCGGTGCCCGCGGTGGCCACGACGCGGGCGCCGACGAGCCGCGCCACCTGGATGGCGGCGAGACCCACGCCACCGGCCGCGGAATGGATGAGGACGGTTTCGCCTGCGGTGAGCCGTCCGAGCTGGACGAGGCCGTGCCAGGCGGTGGCCGCGGCCAGGACGAGACCGGCGGCTTCCGCTGTCGTCCAGCCGTCGGGAATGCGCTGGACGTGGTCCGCGCGCGCCACCACGTGCGACGCGGCCGCACCGAAGGCGCAAGCGATCACGGCGTCCCCCGGGGCGAACGTGGTGACCCCCGGTCCGGCCGAGGTGATCGTGCCGGCGCATTCGCCGCCGAACAGGGCGGGATTCCCGCTGTGGCTCGGCGTGAGGTCCAGCGCCTTGATGACGTCGTAGTAGTTGAGGCCCGCGGCGTCGACGGCGATCTCGACCTCGCCCTCGGCGGGCGGGCGGCGGGGCAGCCCGCGATAGCGGATGGCCGACCACTGACCGGGGCGATCGGTGACGAGCTGGAACGCCGGCGGTCCCTTTCGTGTCACTGGTGTCACCTCAGCTCTGGAACGACGCGGCGGTCCGTCCGGCGCCGGCACGGCAGGGGTCTCGGCGTCCGGCTCACACCCGGGTGAAGACACCGACGAGACAGTGCAGGCCGGGCCCCCTGGACAACTTGTGCACCACCTGGCTCCGAAACCCGTGGTCACCGAGGAAACCGGTGAACTCCGCCACCGTGTAATCCCGGTACAGCCTGCCCATCTCGTTCCTCATGAGCACGCCACCGGCCTCGGCCCCGAAGGTTTCGATCACCAAGGTGGCGCCCGCGCGCAGCGTGCGGTGGACGGATTCGACGAAGGGCGTGATCCGCTCGGGATGCTGGTGGTGCGTGCAGCCGGTGTCGATCGCCGCATCGAAATGCTCGTCCGGCAGGTGCCCCTCGCGCGACAGCTCGATGAGATTGCCATGCAGGAATCGTGCACCGGGATTCCGCTGCCGTATTCCTTCCCATTCCGGAAATCTCACGATGTCGACCCCGGTGGCGACGGCCCCCGCGGCCGCCAGGGCGGCGACATCCACCCCTCGGCCACAACCGATGTCCAGCACGCGACATCCGCCGATCGCGTCACCCAGCACACCGGCCAGGTAACGGTACGGCGCCCGTACCACGTCCTCCGTCCGCCAGACGTCCAGGCCGTCACGGTAGATGCCGGACATCTCCTCCTGCATCCGCCGTTCGTATTCTTCGGCGGATTCGGTCACCTGCCCACCATCGATGACGTCGATGTAGACACTCGGGCCGACCTGACGTTTCCCGCTGTGCCGCATTCGTTTCACCGCCCTAGCACGTTGTCCTGTTCTCCAGCATGAACGCTATGTGCCGCCACACCTCCGAGCAGCGCCGCGCGGCCTGGGCGAGCAGGGGACTGCAATACGACGGGAGATTCCGGGAGAAGAGCTCGAGGTCCTCCTGGGAAAAATGCATGTTCGCCGAGATCATCCGGAGCATCGCCTGCCCCTCCCGGTGCGATCGCAGGAACGGGTCCCGGCACAGGACCTGGAAGTCGTTCGTCCCTCCGGCGGGTGGGCCGGGCTTCCGCCGCCCCGCCCCCTCGCCGCCGTCCGCGGTGGTGTGCGGGCGAAAACGCCGCGGGACAGGGTGCTCACCCCGATGTATCCGGTCCCGCACGTTGAGCGCCGTACCGAGCGAGACGCGTGCGTTCTCGGCGACCTCGCGCAGGGGGAGATCGGGTTTCTCGAGGATGAGCTCACTCGCCCGTAGCCGTCCCGCGACGATGTCGAGCGGGCGGCATCTGCCGTCCTGCCCGACGTGGTTGTTCAACTGCGGTATTTCCGCGGTTGAACGATGACGGATCGCCGCGACGGTCTTGTCGGAGATGCCGGCCGCCGACGCGACGGCCCGGTTGGACCATTGCGGATGCGACACCAGTATCCGCTTTGCGGCCATGGAGCGATCGGCCCGGGAAAGCGGCAGGCCATTCCGGTTGTTCAGCCGAACGGACAACACGAATGCGTCCTTCTCCAAACCGTCGAAGAAACGCACACGGATACACCGATCGCCCTTCAGCTTCGCCGCGCGAAACCGGTGCATTCCATCGACGATCCGCATGGTCGGACGATGCACCACTATCGCGGGAATCGCGTTGTCCGACTCCGAAATCCTTCGGATGTGCTCCGCGCTCTCCCCCGCCATACGCGGCGAATTCCCGGGGTGGAGTTCGGACAACTCCACGGTGTGGACGGTTTCGTCGTAGCCAGGACTGTGCTCACGATCAGCGGACAGACTCATCTCATCGACCTCGATGCTCGGTCACTCCGGCCGGACGCGGATCCGGGGCTCCTCGGCAGCACACCGCGACGACCATGGACGGGCGCGGGGCCCGGATACGTCCGCCCGCCCCGCCGGACCGCGGAGTTCCTCGCCCCGTGTCCGGTTCCCTCGTCGGTTGATCTGCCGTTGACCAGTCCAGTAAAGCAGCCCCTGATCGACGAGTCGTCTCGGCGCCAACCGAGACATACACCGAAACATTTCGCCCGCTTCGCGTACCCCGCACCGGCACGAACAGCAGCACGGAGCCTCGTCAGAGCAGGGACAGCAACAACGACTTGACTTCGGTGGCGTGGACACGGTTACGAGCCGGTCGTGGGTCGGAGCACAGCAGCACCGGGCCGTCGGCGGCCGAATCCGGCAGTCGGCCATGACTACCGCGCACCGGTGCGGGATCCAGCGGGACCACTCGCATGGAGTAGCGCAGGCCGAGCTTTTTGCGGACCAGCGCCGCGGCGGCGCGAAGCTTCACCAGAGGATCGGCGGGGTCGAAGAACAGTTCCGCGGGGTCGTAACCGGGTTTACGGTGGATTTCCACCGTACGCGCGAAATCCGGCGCACGGTCGTCGTCAAGCCAGTAGTAGTAGGTGAACCACGCATCGGGTTCCGCGATGGCGATCAGCTCCCCCGACCGCTCGTGGTCGACGCGCAAGGCGGCCTGCCCCCGCCTGTCGAGCACGGTGTCCACACCGGACAGTCCGCTGACCACCTTCGCCACCCTCGGCACGTCGCCGGGATCCCGGACATAGAGGTGGGCGATCTGGTGATCAGCCACGGCGAACGCACGGGAAGTCCAGGGATCGAGGTACTCCATGCCGGACTGCATGTGCACGTTGAGCAACCCCGCGCGCCGCAGCGCACGATTGACGTCCACGGGACGCCGTGCCGGGGTTATGCCGTATTCCGACAATGCGACGACTGTGTGCCCGGCCGCCGTCGCGGCGTCGAGCAGGGGCGTGAGGACCCCGTCGACCTGCGCCGCCGCGGCAGCCGCTTCCGGTCCGTCAGGGCCGAAACGCTGAAGGTCGTAGTCCAGGTGGGGGACGTAGACCAGGATCAGATCCAGCTTGCCGGAGAGCAGGAGCCGTCGCGCCGCGGTGGTGATCCACCGGGAAGACGTCAGCGAGGCCGTCGGGCCCCAATAGGTGAAGAGCGGGAAGTCACCGAGTTCACCGGTCAACCGATCGTGCAGTTCCGGCGGCCGGGTGTAGCAGTCCGGCTCCTTCCTGCCGTCGGCGTGATAGACGGGACGCGGGGTCACGACGAGGTCGGTGGTGGCACCGATCGCATACCACCAGCACACGTTCGCGACGCGGCAGCCGGGCCGTGTGCTCCTCGCCGCTTCCCATAGCTTTTCTCCTTGGACAAGTGCGTTGTGCTGTCGCCAGAGGAGTACCTCGCCGAGTTCCCGGAAATACCAGCCGTTGCCGACGATCCCGTGTCCCGCCGGGTGAAGACCTGTGAGGAAGCTCGACTGTACCGGGCAGGTGAGGGCAGGGAACGTCGTATCCAGTGACGCGGTGAACCCGGGCTCGGCCATCCGTCGCAGGCCCGGCATGTGCGGCAGCAGCCGAGGGGTCAGACCCACGACATCGAGCACGAGCAGGCTCACGCGGTCTCCTCTCGCAGGCCTAGTGCGATCAGCTCGCGCCGCGTCCAGGCCAGTTCTGCTGCGAGTCCCGCGATCAGGCCGGTGTCCGTGGGGGAATCGGGCAGGACTCGCCAGGTGTAGGTCTCGACCTCGACGTGGTCGGTGCGCGCGTGCGCGCCCCCGAACAATGCGGCCAATGTCGCGCTGAGCTGGGGCCGGGTGGATCGCAACGGTGGCGCGGGATCGGTGTGCAGCGGAAGGTGGAAATGCACTCGCCATGGCGCCCTGCCGGAGAGCTCGCCCGCCAGCGCTGCCCCGAGATCGTCGGTCCGCCGCAACCCACCCTCGCTGCACTGATGCAGGAACCTGTCCTCTGCAAAGGACTCGAGCGCGCGCCGGGTGTCCGGATCGGACGGTGCGTCGGCTTGGAGAGCACAGGATGCCTGGACCTTGACGACGTCCAGGCCCGCCGCGGCCAACCTCGCCAGCGCGTCGGCCGGTCGTTCGAAGGCCACCGCGAGATGACAGGTGTCCAGACACACGCCCAGCCAATCCCTGTCGTGCCGGGCGAGGTGCTCCACGGCTTGCGCCGTGGTTTCGATGACGCACCCGGGCTCGGGCTCGAACCCGACCCGCACTCGCTTTCCCGTCTCGCCTGCGAGTTCGGCCAGCCCGGCCGCGAGACGGTCGAGACGTTCGTGCGCGCCACGCCGGGCAGCAGCAGGCCAATCGGACCGCCAGGCGAGCGGCAAGGTGGACACACTTCCCCGCGCGGCGTCTTCGGGCAGCAGTGCGGCGAGCAGCCGCGCCAGGTCCATTGTGTACCGCGCGCGCAGCGCCGTACCCCAGTTCGGGTGGTAGACGGTGTACTTGACCGTCGGTTCGTGGAATCCGCGGTAAGGAAAGCCGTTGAGCGTCACCACTTCCAGGCCGCGTGCGGCCAGTTCCGTGCGGAGTCGTCGCAGTGCCGCCGGATCGGCCACCAGCCCCGCCGCGACCGGCCGTGCCAGCCACAGGCCGAGACCGAGGCGGCCGGCACCGCACGCGTGCCGCACGGGCTCGCCGAAACGGGACAGCTGGGCGACCACACCGTCGAGGTCTTCGGCGGCGTGGACATTGGTGCAGTACGCGAGGTGCACGAGCGTGCCGTCCCGATGGCGGAATCGCACCGCTATCCCTTCCGCTCACCGCGGAGCACCGAGTTGCCTCCGTACTCGGTGTCCGCCGTGTCCGCTTCGGACATGTCGAGACGGCCGCTCTGCTGGTAGAACTCGACCGGGTTGCGCCACAATACCTTGTCGACGTCGTGGATACCGAAGCCGGCTGCGAGCATCGCCGCACCGGTACGCACCGTCGTGAGCGGTTCGCTTTCGCCCCAGTCGGCCGCGGAGTTCACCAGCATCTTCTCCGTGCCGTACTCACGGAGGATCGCGACCATACGGGTCTCGTCCATCTTGGTATCGGGGTAGATCGAGAAGCCGAGCCAGCAGCCGGAGTCCTTGGCCGCCCGCACGGTGACCTCGTTGAGGTGATCGAGGACCACCCGCTCCGGGCTCAGCCCGGACTCCCGGATCACCGCGATGCTGCGCACGGTCCCGGCAGCTTTGTCCCGGTGCGGGGTATGCACCAGCGCGGGGAGGCCGTGTTCGATCGCCAGCGCGAGCTGTGCCGAGAACGCCTCGTCCTCCTCGGCGGTCATCGAGTCGTAACCGATCTCTCCCACACCGACCACGTTGTCCTTTTCGAGATACCGTGGCAGCACGTCGAGCACCGGCACACAGCGCGGATCATTGGCCTCCTTGGGGTTGAGCGCGATCGTGCAGTGGTGCCGGATGCCGTATCTGCTCGCGCGAAAGGGTTCCCAGCCGATCAGCGCGGCGAAGTAGTCGACGAAGCTGCCGACGCTGGTGCGCGGCTGCCCGGCCCAGAACGCCGGTTCGACGAGTGCGCGGACCCCGGCATCCCGCATCGCCCGGTAGTCCGTGGTCGTGCGTGAGCTCATGTGTACGTGTGGATCGAAGACTCGCATCAGCTGTCCTGTCGGCTGAGCCCGGGGACGCGGGCGAGCAGGTCGTCGGGTACCGGCCGTCCCGCCGCGGCGCGCTCGGCGGCGAACGAGCGCATCATCCGGACCAGTTCGTCGTCGGTACGCTTGCCGAGCCCTGCGACACCGGCCAGCGGAATACCCATGAACACACACTTGAGCACGCCGTGGCGATACGCGGCATCCCCCAGCACCTCCGCTCCGTAGTCGCCCATCGCGGCGGCGACAAGCCGCGGATCGTTGCTGCGCAACGCTTCGACGACGAGAGGAAATCCACGGGCGCCGACGTCCACATGAGACAACCCGAGCAGCAGCGCGCGTTGCTCGGCGGCGGAGCCATCGCGGTACAGGCCGGCCAGCTCGTCCGCGACGTCGACCGCGGCCGCGAACAACACGACCCGGGCGGCATCCTCGATGGTCCATCCCCCGAGAGCCGGTGACGTGGCAGCCAATGGCCCGCGGCCACAGTGCCTGCCCGCGGCGGGGAACAGGGCGCGGATCGCCGTGCTGTCCCTGCCGACGAGGTCCAGCGAGGTGGCCAGCCACGCCGCACCCCGCGGAGCCAGCGAGGTGTGCAGCACGGCACGCAGTTCGTCGAGGTTCACGTCGTGACCCCGATTCCCGCCATCTGCTTGAGGAACGCGAGCGACTCGCGTGCGACTCGCGGCGCCGCGTGACCATGCCGGGGAAGCTCGACCGAGACCAGTCCGCGGTACCCCGCGCCCTCGAGCGCGGTGAGCACGGGCGAGAAGTCGATCTCGCCCTCGCCGAACTCCAGATGTTCGTGCACGCCACGACGCATGTCGTCGATCTGGACGTTCAGCAGCCGTGGTGCCGCTCGCCGCACACAATCCGGAACCGGCGCGTGTTCGTTGCACCGGCAGTGCCCGATATCGAGGGTCAACCCCAGGCGATCAGGTGAGCCGAGCCGCGCCGACAGCATGTCGAAACCGTCCAGATCGGACACCAGCATGCCGGGTTCCGGCTCGAAGGCGAGCCGGACGTCGTGGTGTCCGGCCGTTTCCAGGACGTCGGCGCACCCGGACACGAGCAGATCCCATGCCACGGCATCGGGCAGGCCCGCCGGTTTGACACCACTCCACAGGGATACCGCTTCCGCGCCGAGGTCGGCCGCGATCTCGACGGCATGGCCGAGGAACCGGAGCCGGCGCTCGCGGCCGGGCCCGAGGAGGGTCGGCGCGTGCTTGTGCCACGGATCCAGCAGGAACCGCGCACCGGTCTCGACAACGACGCCGAGGCGGAGCCGGGCGAGATCCGCGGCGACCGCCGCGACGCGGCTGGACAGTCCCGCGGCGAAGGGGTCGAGGTGGTGGTGGTCAAGGGTCAGCGCGACACCTTCGTACCCCAGATCCGCCAGTATCCGCAGCGCGTCGCCGAGCCGGTGGTGGGCGAACCCGTTGGTGCCGTAGCCGAATCGAAGCGTCATGTCGGGGAGACCTTCCTGCCCAGTAGCCGCGCCAGCGGGAACGCCGCGGCCACGCCCAGCGCCGCCCGCCGGGCGCCGGTGCGGACGATGAGCCCGGCCTGCAGCGGGATCATGCCGCTGATCCCGGTGCCCACCGCGTGCCGGACGCGGGGTGCGCTGGGATCGCGGACGGCGTCGCACAAGGCCCTCCCGGTCGTTACCGCGTAAGTGCCCGCAAACGCCGAGGTCGTCACCGGGTTCGCTGTCCCGCCCAGGCAGGTCGCCAGGCCGGCCCCCACGGTGGCGGTCAGTGCGGCGGCGGGGACGACAGGCTTCGCACCGTCCACTTCGGACCGGGAAACCACGGTCACGGCGAGCGTGTGCACGCCGACGATCAGGGCGGGAGAAACGGCCACGCGAGCCCCGCCCGCACCGAGCAGCACGTCCAGCGCGCGGGCCGCCGCCATCGTGACCGGCCCCCACGACGTCGCCTTCAGGAGGAGGTCGTACGCCCACACAGTCGCGGCCAGTGGCACGGCGACGCGCAGTGCCCGGACTCCACCGGTGACGGCAGCGACTCCGATACCGCCGCCGGTGAGGCCGATCGCGAGCCCCAGCGCCGCCGCGGGCGAGACACGCCCGGAAGGGATGGGCCGTTCGGGTCGTTCGGTGGCATCGACCGCGCGATCCGCATAGTCGTTGAGCGCCATGCCCGCCCAGTACAACAGCACCGAGGCCACGGACAGTGGCAAGGTGCGGCGCCCGAAGGGCCAGCCCGCGGCGGCGGCGCCGGCCAGCGCGTCTCCCGGCACCGTCAGCGCGGCCGGGGCGCGCACCAGTTCGGCGAGCGCCCTCATCGCGGCACCCAGTCACGCAGCATCGCGTACTGCGTGGCGAGATCGTGCGGGACGTCGCCCACCGGGTCCTTGAAGAAGAACGCGAGCTCCGGGACGGGACCAGCGGCACCGGCCCGGCAGGCCGCGGCGGTGAACCTCGCCAGGTCGAGCACGAGCGGCGCGGCGAGCGCGGAGTCGCACCCCTGCCAGGTCAGCTGCAGGCTCATCCTCGCACCGAGAAACCCTTCGAACAACACGTGATCCCACGCGGTCTTCCAGTCGCCGAGCGCCGGAACGTAGTCGATGTGCACCTCCCCGTCGACCCGCCCGGCCAGATTCCGTTCCAGCACACGCCGTTTGGCCGCGTTCTTGCTGGCCGCCGCGCCCTGGCCCGCCAATGTCGCGCCGTCGCCGCCGCCGAGCAGGTTGGTCCCGGACCAGGCGAGCACGTTCAGGCCCCGCTGGGCGAACATCGGAGCGAGCACCGAACGCAGGAGTGTCTGACCGGTCTTCCCGTCACGTCCCGCATACGGCTGCCCGGTGCGCAGGGACAGTTCGTGGAGCGCGGGAAGCCGGGCACCGGTCGACGGAGTGAAGTCCACAAAGGCGCAACCCGCCTGAAAAGCCGCGTAGGCGTAGAGGGAACTCGGTGGCAGCACGGGACTGCGACCACACAGCGCGGTTTCCAGCGCGGCCAGGTTCCGGTGCGCCGGTTGGGGAGAGCAGGGCGGCTCGGTGGAGGCGACGTTGATCACGACGACCGGGCCGAGTTCGTGGCGAGCACGGAATCCGCTCAGGTCGTCGACAAGTCGCTCGATCTCGGCGGCCTGCGGTCCGGTGTTCCCGGCGTCCGGATCGGCGAGCCGCAGCTCGGCGTCGGCGGCTTCGAGATCACCGGCCACGAGCTGTGCGGTCGATGCCGGGAGCACCCCGGCCCGGACCAGGTGCTCGGCTCGTTTGCCCAGTGAAACGTCCACGACGTCGTGACCTCCGAAGACGAGGTCGGACAGTTCCGGCAGCGCGGCCCCGGCGAAGTCCGGCAGCTCGGCGACGCACCCGGTGGGCGGAGCTCCGTCGGCACGTATCGCGGCCGCGCCAGCGAGCACGGTGGTGGCCACCGACCCGCGGGCGCCGACCAGCCAGATTCCGGTGCGCACGGTCACTCCGGCGGGTAGGGAAAGTCGCGGAAGTCGGCATCGAGCTGTCCGAGCGTGCGCGGCAGCCAGTAACACCGTTGCCGCCACACGGTTTCGCGTGAGAGCGGCGGGTTGACGTGGTACTGATCGGGATTGGCGATCTTCTGCAGTCCCCAGGCGAGCCCGACGAGCGGAGCGATCTCCCGCCACCGCCGCCGGTGGATGCCGAGCAGGCCCATACCCCGCAGGTAGGCGTGCCAGGTCGGGTAGCCCAGCGGCGGCCGGGCCGGGGTCGCATTCATCGTGTGCACGGGAGGGTTGGCGCGCGGGTCGAACAGCACGCCCTGGCCGAAGTACTCGAAAGCGGTGGTGAAGCCCTCGCTGCCCGGCCGGTAGAAACGGTCGAACACGCCGAGCTGGATCCGGGAAAGAGCCTCGAGCGGCTGGCGGATCGGCGCGAGGAAGGACGCGTAGTTTTCCGGATACCCGGGGGATTTCAGCATGTCGAGCCAGGTCAGCACGATGCCCCGTTCCACACCTCCGCCGAGGTAGGCGTCGATCGCGGTGAAGGCGTCGGTCACCTCCTTCGACGGGTGGTACAACGTGGCGTCGTCGAGCGAGAACCACATCTCGTTCGCCCGCCGGTCCCCCTGCATCCCGGGTACCGGCGGGAACCCCGCCGCGGACGCCGTGTTCACCCCTGCCGCGCCGATTCCCACCGTCAGTCCCGCGCCCGCGGCGAATCTCAGCGCCTGCCGTCTGCCGAATTCCTGTGCTGTCATCTGCTCGCCCCCGTAGTCTCGGTTTCCTCGAGTGCTTTCCTGATGTCGTAGTGGTGGATCCAGGCGACGTCGGCGGTCAGCGACCGCACCGCACCGGGGCGGTCCGGTGTCAATCGCGCCGAGCCACCGTCCCGCGCGCCCAGCTGAACCCGGGTGGTGTGCGGCAGGCGCATCGACTCGTAGGACCGCAACGCTTTTTCCGGGTCCGGCTCGACGGCCAGGAAATGGGCGAGCGCGACGGCGTCCTCGATCGCCTGGCTCGCGCCCTGCCCGTGGTGTGGCAGCATCGGATGCGCCGCGTCACCCAGCAGCGTGACGCGGCCGAAGCTCCAGCGTGCCAGCGGCTGCCGGTCGTTCAACGCCCAGTGCCCGGTTTCGCCAGCCGCCGCCAGCACCTTCCGCGCGTCCCGGGACCAGCCCGCGAAGGCCGCTCGAAGCGCGGCGGGATCGCCGGCCGCGCTCCACGATTCGGTGCGCTCGCGATCCGGCACGACGCCCACGTAGGTCAGCAACGCGCCGCCGCGGACGGGATAGCACAGCAGCCGCCGGTCGGCCCCGGCCCAGACGAACATGGTCGACGCCGGCAGTCCGGTGGCCTCGGCGGGCACCACACCGCGAAACGCCCCCCTGCCGGAAAACACGATGCTCTCCGGGCCGTTGGCAACGCGGCGGACCACCGAGCGCATGCCGTCCGCGCCCACCAGGACGTCGGCTTCGGCGCTCGTACCGTCGGCGAACCGGAGTTCGACCCGGTCACTCTTGCCGGCGAAGCCGATCAGCTTCTTACCGAGCCGCAGCGTTCCCGCGGGCAGTCGCCCGGCGAGTATCCGATGCAGATCGGGGCGGTGAATCGTGTAGTAAGGGGCGCCGAATTCCCTCTCCCATTCCGCCCCGAACGGCTGACTCGCCACAACGCCGCCGCTGAACCAGTCCCGGATTTCCAGCGCGGAAGGCCGCACCGCGACCGCGTCCAGCAGATCGCCGAGCCCCCACCGCCGAAGCACCCGGCTGCCGTTGGCGCCCAGATGCAAACCCACGCCCGCCGCGCGCACGCGGTCGGCCTTCTCATAGACCCGCACCTGGAAACCCTTGCGGGACAACGCGATTGCCGCGGCGAGACCGCCGATACCCGCACCCGCGACCGCCACGGCACGCGTCGCCGTCATCGTTCCCCCAAGAATCTCCCCGCCCGGTGTCCGGCTGCACCCCACCGTAGAAGTCCCGATGTCCCGGCCGCGTGGGAATGGTGTCCCCGTCGAGTCCCGATGCGCGGATTTCCGCCTATGATCGCGGTGTGCGGAAGGTCTCTGCCGAAGGCCGCCTCATCATCCTGGACGCGTTGTTCGCGTCCGGCTATGCGGCCGTGCTCGCCGGCCTCGCGATGACCGGCACGAGCGGTTCGGGGCTGCCGGTGTGGGCACGCGGCCTGATCGCGGCCATGGTCGCACTACCGGTCGCGGTGCGCCGGCTCCGGCCGGCGGTGGGCTTCTGGTGCGGCCTCGGCGCTTCCCTGCTGGCGGCGTCGCTCGACGTGGTCCACGAGCCGTTCGTGGCGGCCGCGCTAGCGCTGTACCTGATGGCACTCACGAGCCAGCGATGGACCTGGCAGAGCACGATGGTGCTGGGCGTCACCAGCGCCCTCGTGCTCGCCGCCGCTTCGCTGGTGAGCACGCCGGACGGCTGGCTGTTCGCGGTGACCCCGGTGGTGGCGGGGCTGGCGGTGCTCGGCGGGGCGTGGACGATCGGCTCGGCGATGCGAGAGCGGCGGGAGTACGCCCGCCGCTCGGCCGAACAGCTCGCAAGGGAGGCGGTGGCCGAGGAACGACTGCGCATCGCCCGCGAACTGCACGACATCGTCGCGCACAGCATGGGCGTCATCGCCGTCAAGGCCGGACTCGCAGGCTACGTCCTGCACAGCAGGCCCGCGGAAGCGGAAGAGGCGCTGCGCGCCATCGAAACGGCCAGCCGCGGCGCACTCACCGACCTGCGGCACATGCTCAGCCTGCTGCGCCTGGACGAGGAAGCCGCGGACTTCCGGCCGCTGCCCGGGATCGCCGACCTGCCGGCACTGGCCGTTCGTGCCGAGGACGCGGGTGTGCGCGCCGACCTCGCCGTCAGCGGTGCGGAGAACCTGCCCGAAAGCCTGGGGCTCACGGTGTACCGCATCGTGCAAGAGGCCCTGACCAATGTCGCGAAGCACGCGGCGCCGACCCGGTGCCGGGTCGACGTCGAAGTGGCGCGGAAGGTCGTCCGGATCGAGATCGCCGACGAGGGCTCCGGGCGCAGGCAATCGCACGCCCCGCCTACCCCCGGGCACGGCCTGATCGGCATGCGCGAGCGCGTCATGCTGTGTGACGGCACCTTCGCCGCCGGGCCGACACCACGGGGCGGGTTCGCCGTCCACGTACGACTGCCGCTCGGACCCCAGGGGGACAACCGTGGCTAAGCCCATCCGTGTGGTCGTGGCCGACGATCAGGCGTTGCTGCGCGGCAGTTTCCGGGTTCTGGTCGACACCGCCCCCGACCTGGCCGTGGTGGGCGAGGCCACTACGGGCACCGAGGCGGTGCGGATCGCCACCCGGGAGAAGCCGGACGTCGTGCTGATGGACGTGCGCATGCCGGAGATGGACGGGGTCGAGGCCACCCGGCGCATCTGCCGGGCCCCGGAGACCGCCGAGGTGCGGGTGCTGATCCTGACGATGTTCGACCTGGATGCCTACGTCTACGCCGCGCTTCGCGCCGGTGCCAGCGGTTTCCTGCTCAAGGACACGCCACCAGCGGACCTGTTGTCGGCGATCCGGGTGATCGCGGGCGGCGACGCCCTGCTCGCGCCCTCGGTCACCCGGCGGCTGATCGCCAAGTTCGGGAATCTCGAGGACACCGCGGCTCCCGATCTGACCGGGATCACCGGCCGTGAACGCGAGGTGCTGGTACTCATCGCACGCGGGCTGTCCAACCACGCGATCGGCGAGCAGTTGCGGCTGAGCCAGGGCACGGTGAAGACCCACATCGGCCACCTGCTGGCGAAGCTCCATGCCAGGGACCGCGCCCAGCTCGTCATCGCCGCGTACGAAAGCGGCCTCGTCAGTCCGTCCCGCCGGGTGCAGGGCCGTCGCTGAGCGGCGGCGTGCGCCGACCAGCCCGGTTCGGGGCAGTACGGCCACGGACGCTGATCACGGTGTGGAACAACGTCATGTCCTCGGGCTCGCCGACCGCGGCTCCGTCCGCTTCGATCCACGCGTGTGCCCGGAACGGCCGGGTACGGAATCCCGTGCACCAGTCGGGCCACCGGCCGCGCGACCGGCACAGCAGCGCGGTCGCGACCGAACGCTGCAGACAGCCCTGACCCGCGCACCGCAGGCTCACCGACACCACGGCCTGCCGCGCGTCGAGCGCCTCGCCTGGTGTCGCCGGCCGCGCCCCGCGACTGGCGATGGCCAGTACCTGGCGCAGCCGCCGCGGCGGCAACTTGATCAGCAGCCGTGCCGTCCCGGCGGCGCAACGGGCCGCGAGGTTCCGATGCCAGCGCAGGGAAACGGGCGGTTCGACGGCGACCGGAATGGTCATGCGATCACCAGCCGGGCGTTGCGCAGCGTGGCAAGCAACTCACGGACGTCCGCGAGCGCTTGTTCCACGCGGACCGGGGCACGCTCGGCGAGGGCCGCCGCGGCGTCCTCGAGCGTGTGCCCCTCGAGGAGAAGGCGCAACGTCGCCGCGCCGGTGGCGTTCAGCTGGAAGTAACGGCCGTCCCGCTGATCGAGCAGGACGATACCGTCCTCGCTGTCCGTCGCGGTCACCTCGGCCTGAAGCCGGACTTTCACGAAACTCCCCCTGTCGTCGCGGCGGCCACGCTCGGCGAGCGCAGCCAGGTCTCACAGGCCAGCGTGTTCTCGAAGATCGCGATGTGCTCGGTGTCCGGGCCCAGCGTGAGCAGCGACCGCCGGAGCCTGCCGGCGTCGACCAGCCCGCGTCTCGCCAGGTCCAGGTCCTCGCACGACTCGGTCAGCGCGGCCCGGTTGCGTTCGAGCCCGTCGTAGACCTCCGCGCTGTACTCGCCCTTGCTACGCCGGTCCAGGATCTCGTCCGGTACCAGACCGCGCATCGCGGTCGTCAGCAGCGGTTTGTACCTGCCGCGCGGCACCCGGTCCTCGACACGCACCGACAGCGCGGCCTCGATCACCGGGTCGTCGAGGAACGGTGCGGCCCATTCGACGCCCTGGTCCTGAAACGCCATGCGCAGCTGGCGGATCGCCGCCCCGGAATGCGTGACGAACTCGAGCACCTGGTGCCGGGCGCGATCCGGGTCGAGCGGGCGTGGCTGGTCATAGGCCGCCTCGCGCAGCAACCGCGCCACCGTGGCCACGGCATCCGGGGTCGCCCACGGCGGCAACCGGAGGTCACCCCGCCAGCCGAGCTGGACGGCGTAGGGAGGCGAAGGTGGCGCGGTGAGCAGATCCGCGGCATCCCGCAACGAACGGGCGAAATCCGTGGTGTCGGCCAGCGCGCGCAGGGTCTCGGCGGCGCCCCAGCGGTTCATCAGCCGGTACCGGCGGATCACCGGTACCGCGGCCGCCGGCCGTTTGCGCGCCAGCGACCACATGGTCGCGGGCATCGGGCTGAACAACTCGTCCCCGCCCAGCCCCATGAGGTGGATGCTCGCCCCCTCGGCGACGTCCGTCTCGGTGAACGCCGCCATATGCGCGCGATTGCGGTGCCACGACGGTGGGCCTTCGATGTCGCTCGCGCTCTCCGGGCCGGCCTCGAACCAGCTCGGTGCCTGGTCGAGCTCGCGGAACCGGTGCCGCGCCTTCGGCAACGCCTTCGCCGCGTGCTCGGCCCACCTGGTGTCCTCGTTGGCTTGGTCGTGGGGCTTCCAGTGGTGGGTGACCAGATTCGCGCCGACGGCGTCCGCGAGGAAGCACAGCGTCGTGGAATCGAGACCACCCGAAAGGTCACTCGCGACAGAGCCGATGCGGCGCGTTCGAACTCGCACGGCCTCCCCGAGTGCCACCCGGACCTCTTCGGCGGCCCGCGCCATCGTCCGCTCGGCCGGGGGTGGCGACCACCACCGCACCTCGCGATGCCGTCCTCGCCCGTCTACGTCGAGCCAGTGTCCGGCGGCGACCTGACGCACCCCGGACCACATGGTGCGCAAGGAAAGTGGCCACGGCGTGACCGGGATGAGCATCCGCAGCGCGAGCGTCTCCTCGTCCACTCGCGCGCCGGTGAGCGCGAGCAGCGGACGCGGTGAGTCGGCCGCGAAGGTCACCCCGGCCACGGTGGCGTGAAACACTTGCCGGGCAGTGGAAACATCGCCCTGGCAACGCAGCGAACCGTTGATCGAGGCGAAGAAATGGGTACTGCCGGGCACACTTCGCGCGAGTGCGTCCAGATCGTGCCCGGAACGCGCAGCGGCCAGCGCCCGCCGGGCCACGGCGGGGTCGAACTCCGTGCGTCCGAAGATCGCCAGCCGGCGCGAGCCCGCCACGATCAAGGTGAGGTCCTCGTCGGCCCACCGGCCGCGTAGCCAAGGCCGCCCCGAATCGTGCCGGACCAGCCGCGCATCCGCGGCCCCGGCGAGTTCTTCGGCTTCGGACGTGTCCGGAAGCACCAGCAGTTCCATCTCTTCTCCCCCTTCGACGACCCGTGTCACGCGGGATAGGACTCCCACCAGAAAAAGTCGTAGCCCGGCTTGATCAGGCCGAGCGTTCGCACGCCGAAAACGCCGATCTCGGTCAGCGACGGCGGAATATAAACCTTCATCATGACCTCCGATAGTCTGCTGTGGATGGTGTCGACCAGGGCCGAAGTCCCCGCATTCACGGCCGATGGATCCCGTACCACAGCCAGTCGTGCAGCGGGGTGGTGAAGGGACCGAGCGTCCGTTCGCCGAAGGCACCGATCTCGGTCAGCGACGGCGGGACATAGATCTTCATCATGACCTCCGATAGTCTGTTGTGGACAGTGTCGAGCAAGGAGCTCGCACACCCCTACACGGGAAATGTGCCCCACCAGAACCAGTCGTGGCTGGGGCCGGTTATGCCGAGTGTCCGCGCGCCGAAGGCGCCGATCTCGGTCAGCGTCGGTGGAACATAGATCTTCATCGCGAACTCCTCGTGTCCGTTGTGGATGAGGGAGGAGCAGGTGCAGGGAGCCGAAGCTCCCCGCACCGCCGATCCGATGCGTTCGGTGCTCGGGGGTAAGCACGAAGCCATCGGAACCTTCATCCGGTCCGGTGGCTGCGCGTCTCCCCGTTCCCGTTACGGAATCAGGTAACCCCACCAGACCCAGTCGTGCTTCTTGTTCGTCGGCAGGCCCAGCGTGACCTCTTCGAACTCACCGATCTGCACCAGCGTCGGCGGTTCGTAAACCACGTCCTTCATGGAATCCACTTCCTTCTCGGTTTGTCTTCGAGAGAAGGACCGCCGGCTCCCGGCGTTTCCCACCCCCCTGGACAATGACCAACCTAGAAGGCCGTGAATCCCGGTCGCCTGGGCTCGATGTCCCGATCCTGTCCCGACTTGACCCCGGCTCAGGCGTCACGCGTGCGGAACACGAGATAACCTCCCGCGAGCGCCGCCACGGTCCAGCCGACCAGCACCAGCAGGCCGCCCCAAGGGCTCAGCGGGCTGTCCCCCTGCGGGATCAGGTACATGACCTGCTGTCCCGCCTGATCGGGCAGGTAGCGCGCGAGGACCTTGATTCCCGGGATGTTCGCGAGAATCCGCGAAACGATGAAGAACAACGGGATCAGGATCCCCAAGGAGAACGTCGAACTCCGCAGCATGGTGGCGACGCCCATGGAGAACATCGAGATGAGCGTCATGTACAGGCACAGCCCCACCACCGCGCGAGTCACTCCCGGATCGCCGAGCGAGACGCTGTGCGGGTGACCTATCGTCGCCTGGGAGGCGAAGAACGTGACGAACACCGTCACCACGGAAACACCGAACGCCACGGCCGTACCGGTCATCACCTTGCCCGCGTAGAACAGGCCCCGCCGCGGCACCGCCGCCAGTGACGCCCGTATCGTCCCCATGGAATACTCCGCGCTGACCACGAGCACCCCGAACACCACCAGCGCGATCTGGGTGTAAAGGAGACCACCGAGCCCGGAGAAGATCGCGTCGAACCCGGACGCGTCACTCTTCGGGTCGGAGAAGTAGTTCCGGAACATCAGCGAGAACAACATACTGATTCCGAACCCCAGCAGAAAATTCGCCAACAGGGCGACTTTCGTCGAGCGCACGCTGCGGATCTTGGTCCATTCCGAAAGCAGCACGGTCCGCGCACCCATCACCGTTCCCCCCGTCCAGCGTGGTATTCGACGCTCTGCTCGGTGAGTCGCATGAACGCCTCCTCCAGTGAAGCGGCCTGCTGGCTGAGCTCGTCGAGCGTCAGTCCGTTGGCCGAGGCCACCGCGCCGATCTGGAACGGCTGCGCCTCGGTGGCTTCGAGCGTGCCGTCGGGGCCGTCCACCACTTCGATGCTCTCGGCGGCCAGCGCCGACCGCATCCGTTCCGGCTCGGTGGTGCGGATCCGGACGAACGAACGGGAGTTGCGGGCGATGAAATCGGTCATGCCGGTGTCGGCGAGCAGCCTCCCCCTGCCGATCACGATGAGGTGGTCGGCGGTCAGCGCCATCTCGCTCATCAGGTGACTGGAGACGAACACCGTGCGCCCTTCGGCAGCCAGCCCCTTGATCAGGGTCCGGATCCAGCGGATACCTTCCGGATCCAGGCCGTTGACCGGTTCGTCGAACAGCAGGATGCCGGGATCGCCGAGCAGCGCGGCGGCGATGCCGAGCCGCTGGCTCATGCCGAGCGAGAACCCGCCGACGCGCTTGTCCCGCACGCTCCCGAGCCCGACCAGATCGACGACCTCGCTCACCCGGCGCCGGGGAATGCCATTGCTCTGCGCCAGCCAGAGCAGGTGGTCGTATGCCGTGCGGCCGGCATGCGCCGCCTTCGCTTCGAGGAGCGCGCCGATCACCCGTAACGGCTCCCGGTGCTCCCGGTACCGTTTCCCGTCGATCAGCACGTGGCCCGCCGTCGGCCGGTCCAGATCCAGGATCATCCGCATGGTGGTCGACTTGCCGGCGCCGTTGGGGCCGAGGAATCCGGTCACCCGGCCGGGTTTCAGGTCGAAGGACAGGTCGTCCACCGCGACCGTGTTCCCGTACCGCTTGGTGAGATTTCGTAGCTCGATCACCGCTTCATGCTCTCGCCGGAGCGGCGGCGGCACATCGGACCAGCCTCCGAATCCGTGCTATCCCGCTGGTCCGAATCCCTCAGCCGGGCTAAGACCGTAGTCCTAGGCCGACCGTTCAGACGCCCAGCCCAGCGTCCCTGGCACGCAGCGCCGCCGCCGCGCGGTCGACCACCTGCAGTTTCGCGAACAGCCGCGAAACGTGGTTTCGAACGGTTTTCTCGGACAATACGAGCTCCCGGGCGATACGCCGGTTCTCATAGCCGCGGGCGACGAGATCGAGCACCTGCCGCTCACGATCGGTGAGTTCCGGAAAGGCCACCCTGCTGGCGATTTCATGCACAGCCGAGAAATAGTTGCCGAGCCTGCTCGCGATGACCGGTGCGAACACGGCACCGCCGTCGGCGACGAAATGGATGCTGCGCACCAACTCGGCCGCCGAGACACCCTGTACGAGGTAACCCCTGGCGCCGGCGCGCAACGCCGCCACCACCGCGTCGTCGTCATCCACTTGCGAAAACACGAGGATTCTGGGCACCGGCCATTCGAATCCGTTGGCACTCAGGCCCCGCAAGGCCTCCGTGTCACCGTAACCGGTCTTGCGGGAACTGAGTAACACCACGTCAGCGGGCGGCTTCAGTACGTGCAACTGCCGGACGGCGTCCTGCCAGCCCGCAGCTTCCCCTACCACCACCACATCCTCCGCCTCGCCGATGGTGACCCGGAGCCCTGCCCGGAAAACGGGATCATCATCGAGGAGGAAAACACGCGTACTCATGACGAGGAATTCGAATCGAATCCACCGGAACCCGATTCAATTCCTCGTTGAAAATACAACAATTGTGAAGATCTCATAAGTCCCCCAGATACCCCGGCGCAACCCCGCCCCCGGACCGCGCTCGGCCCCATACTACACAGGCACTTCCGGCACTGCGAACCAAGACACTGCGCAACAACCGATCTTGACCGGATCAAGCTTTCTCGCCGTCAAATATCCACATCGCGCCGTAGCTTTGCCGCCGCACGCCGATAGGCCTGGGGTGCGGCCTCCACCGGGCCGGGGGAACGCTCGGAGCGTTCGCTGAGGTCAGCGCGAACGCAGCCAGTCGCGGTAGTGCGTCTTGGCCAGCGGGGTGCCTTCGGGCGTGGTGAGCACGTTTCCCTTGGCGGCGGCGAACAATCCGGCGGCCTCGTCGGTGACCACGGTGCGGCGGTCACCGGTCTCGGCCAGGGTGAGGCGGCCCAGTTCGTCGAGCGGGAAGACCTCGGGGCCGCCGATGTTACGGATACCCCGCAGCGGCGCGCCCACGGCGGTTTCGGCGACCGCGGCGGCGACTTCGGCGGAGGCGATGGGCTGGATCGGCGTGGCGGGCAGGCGGACGACGTCGCCGTCGGTGGTCGTGTCCAGCACCGCCGGGACGAACTCCATGAACTGGGTGGCGCGGACGATCGAGTAAGGGATCGGCCCGGCCTGGATCAGGTTCTCCTGCAGGGTCTTCGCGCGGTAGTAGGCGACGTCGGGCACCTGGTCGACACCGACGATGGACAGGGCGACGAAGTGCTCCACGCCCGCCTTCCCGGCGGCCGACAGCTCGTTGGTGACCGTCGTGCGGAAGAAGTCGATCGCGGCTTCGTCGAAGGTCGGCGAGTTGGTCAGGTCCACCACGACCTTGGCGCCGCGCACCGCGTCGTCGAGCCCCTCACCCGTGAGCAGGTCGACACCGGTGGAGAGCGAATGCGCCGTGACGTCGTGGCCCGCGTCCGCGAGTTGCCGCGCCACCTGGGAACCGATGAGGCCGGTGCCGATCACCGCGATCTTCATGAGGAGCTCCTTGACTCGGATTCGATGTGTCCGAGTTCGAAGTTTACTCGGACACCTGTTGTCCGAGTCAAGCCCGCTGGTTAGGCTGGACGCGTGAAGGTGTCCGGTGGTGTCGAAACGGCGTTGCACTGCTGCGTGGTGCTGACGGCGGCGGCCGAGCCGGTACCCGCGGTCCGCTTGGCGGAGTTGCACGGGGTTTCGGCCACCTACCTGGCCAAGCAGCTGCAAGCGCTGTCCCGGGCCCAGCTCGTCCGGTCCGCGCAGGGAAAGGCCGGCGGGTACGTGCTGACGCGCTCGCCCGAGGAGATCACGGTTCTCGACGTCGTCGAGGCCGTCGAAGGCCCCCAGCCGACCTTCGTGTGCACGGAGATCCGGCAGCGGGGCCCGATGGCGGCGCCGCCGGAGGCGTGCACCGCGCCGTGCGCGATCACCCGCACGATGATCGCCGCCGACCGGGCCTGGCGTGCCGCGCTGCGGGAGGTGACGATCGCCGACCTGGGCCGCATGGTCGGCGAAGACTACGAAGGCGACGTGCTGGGCCAGATCGGCACCTGGCTCGCGACCGGCTCCGCCTGAATTCGTCCACAAAGGACTGAGATGTCACCGGGACCGCATCGATGAGCAGCGAGACCTCCCGCGACCGCGGCCGGTTGTTTCCCTTGTACGCCGCCGGTTTCGTCACCGCGTCCGGCGCGCACAGCATCGCCGCCGGCCTCGGCGGGTACACCGAAGCCGGACACGCCTCGCTGCTGACCCTCGGCGTCCTCCTGGCGATCTACGACGGCGCCGAAGTGGTGCTCAAACCGCTGTTCGGCTCACTGGCCGACCACGTCGGCGCACGACCGGTCCTCCTCGGCGGCTTGCTGGCCTTCGCCGTCGCGTCCGCCGCGTTCGTCGTCGCCGGGGATCCGGCGCTGGTCGGCCTCGCCCGGCTGGGCCAGGGCGCGGCGGCCGCGGCCTTCTCCCCCGCCGCGGGCGCCATGGTCGCCCGGCTCTCGCCGCAAGACCGCCATGGCTGGGCCTTCGGCGGGTACGGCGCGTGGAAGGGACTCGGCTACACCCTCGGGCCGCTGCTCGGCGGTGTCCTGATCACCCTCGGCGGATACTCCCTGCTGTTCCTCGCCCTTGCCGTGCTCGCCGCCGCGGTCGCGCTCTGGGCCGTGCTCGTCGTCCCCGCGGTCGCGCCGCTGCCCCGGACCCGGCAGACGCTGCTCGACCTGGCCCGCAGGCTGAGCACCGCCGGCTTCCTGCGGCCCACGCTCGGACTGGCCGGTGCCACCGCCGCGCTCGCCGTCGGCGTCGGTTTCCTCCCCGTCGCCGGGGCAGGCCACGGACTCGGGCCCCTGGCCACCGGCGCGATCGTGTCCCTGCTGGCCGCCTGCGCCGCGCTGGTCCAGCCCTGGAGCGGACGTGCCCGCGACGCCGGCCGGATCCGTGACGGAGCGGGCATGGCCGCGGGACTCGCCCTCGCCGCGGCGGGCATGACGCTGGCCGCGGCAGTGCCTGGCGTGGCAGGGCTCGTCATCGCCGCCGTCGCCATCGGAACGGGCACCGGCCTGGTCACCCCGATCGGCTTCGCCCATCTCGCGGCGAGTACCCCGCCCGAACGGCTCGGGCAGACCATGGGCGCCGCCGAAGTCGGCCGCGAACTCGGCGACGCGGGCGGCCCGCTCCTCGTCGGCGCGATCGCGGCCGCCACCACCCTCGGCCTCGGACTGACCGGTCTGGCGACCGCACTGATCGTGAGTGCCGCCCTCGTAGTGAAAGCCCGCCCCCAACCGTGACAGCACGTGCGCTCATCAGGCGTAACGCGATGTGAGTCCTCTGTGGACACGGGCACGTCAGTCGCGCCCGTTGGTCGAGGTGACTGGAGTGGCGAGCAGTAGCGGCACGGTCAGCAGCGCGACCGCGACCCACGGCAGGGCCGCGGGCGCCGTGCCGAGGATGATCCCGCCGGTCAGCGCTCCCCCGGCCACCGCGCCGTTCCAGCTCGCGATGGTGAGCGACTGCGCGGTATCGGCGCGGCGCCCGGCGAGCAGGGCGGTGACCGCCTGGAACGACGTCGGCGCGCCGCCGAAGGCGAGTCCCCACAACGCCGTCGCCGCGAGCAGGACGCCGGGGCCGCGTCCGCCGACGGCGAGCACGGCGATACAGCAGGCGGCGGTCGCCGCGCAGGACAGCAGCACGGCGCGGGGATGCCGGTCGAGCGCGAGCCCGACGAGCCACAGTCCGGCGACCGTGGCCAGCCCGAACAACAACAGCCCGGCGCTGAGCAGCCCGGCGTGCCCATGCCCGGCGTAGAACGGGCCGAGGTAGGTGTAGAAGATGTTGTGCGCCAAGGAGAACGCGATCACCAGGACCAGCAGCGGACGCAGTCCCGGGGTCCGCAGGACGGTACGCAGCCGCGTCCGGCCGCCGGCCGGTTCCCCCGGTAGCGGCGGGACGACCGCCGAAATCCACCAGAGCAGCGGCAGCGCGATGAGCGCCATGACGACGAACACCCAGCGCCAGCCGATGAGCACGCCGAGCGCGGCGCCCGCGGGTACACCGAGCGCGAAACCCACCGGGGTGCCCGCCATCGCGACGGCGAGCGCGCGGCCGGACCGTTCCACCGAGACGAGCCGCATGGCGTAGTTCGCGACGAGCGACCACAGGACGCCGGTGATCGCGCCGGAGACCACCCGCGCCACGAGGACGAGCGCGAACCACGGGGACAGCGCGATGACCGCGTTGGTCACCACGAACCCGGTGACGAGCACGAGCAGGAGTGCCTTGCGGGGTATCCGGGTCGTGGCCGCGGTCAGTGGTACCGCGGTGAGCGCGGTGGTGATCGCGTACACCGTCACGAGCTGTCCGGTGACCGCGGGCGAGACGCCGAGATCGGCCGACGCCGGGAGCAGGATCCCGGCGGGCACGACCTCGGTCAGGCAGCCGAGGAACACCGAAGTGGCGAGCGCGAGGAGCGCGCCCAGCGGCAGCCCGGTGGCGCGGCCGGGTGGCGCGGCGACATTCATGGTCGAGTCCTCCACCGTCGTCCCGGCCGCGAGCCCTAGGCGGTATGGAGCAGGAGGTTGTGCGATCCGGTACCGGGATCGGTGACCTTGTCCTTCGACGCGGCGGCCTTGAGCGCCGCGTCGAGCGCGTCCGGCTTGGCGTCGGGATGCGCGGACAGGTACATCGCGGCGGCACCGGCCGCCTCCGCCGACGCGATCGACGTGCCCGACACCGTGGTGCAGGCGGTGTCGCTCCGGTTGTCCGCGGTCCTGATGTCCTTGCCCGGCGCGTAGAGGTCCACGCAGTCACCGAAGTTCGACGACGGCACCCTGCGGTCGGCCGCGTCCGTCGCACCGACGGTGATCCCGGTGGTCTGCCGCGCCGGAGTGCTGCCGCAGGCGTCGGCACCGGCATTGCCCGCCGCCGTGGCGTAGGCGAGCCCGAGCTGGGTCATCTTGTAGAGCTGGATGTCGACGACCGTGCCGCCGGGGCCGGCGAAACTGAGGTTGAGCAGGGCAGGCCGCCGCGCGTGGACGTTCACCCAGTCCAGCGCGGTCAGGATCTGCTCGGTCGTCCCGGTGCCGTCGCAGCCGAGCGTCCGCACCGATTCGATCGACGCCTCTTTCGCGACGCCGAAGTGGTGTCCGCCGATGGTGGCGGCGACCCGCGTGCCGTGCCCGTTGCAGTCGGTGCCGCTGCGGTCGTGCTCGGGCTCGATGGCGTCGAACGCGGCGTGCGCGCGACCGCCGAAGTCGCGGTGACTGGTGCGGACGCCGGTGTCGAGCACGTAGACGTGCACGTTCGACGCCGTGTTCGGGTAGGTGAACCGGTGATCGAGCGGGAGGTCCGGCTGATCGATGCGATCCTGCCCCCACGACGGCGGGTCGTCCTGGGTGCCCGCCGCGGTGTAGGTCTGGTTGGCGCCGACGGTGCTGACCGCGGCGTCGGTGAGGTACTTCGTGTGCTGTTCTTCGGTCAGGTCGATGGAGAACGCCTGCGAAACGGAGTAGTAGACGCGGCGGAGGGTGCCGCCGTACTTGGCGATCATCGCGTTCGCGGCGGCAGTGACCTTGTCCTTGTCCGCGGCCATCGGCTTCAGCCGCACGATGTACACCGCCGTCGCCCCGGCCGGGGTGCTCGCGGCGGACGCGGTGGCGGGCAGCACCCCGGCCACCACGGCGAAACAGACCGCCAGCACGGCGGCCCTTGTCTTGCGCTTCATGGGAAACCCTTCGCGGAGAGGGACGGATCGCCGCCGGCGCCGAGGGCCCCGGCGGCGGTGCGTCAGAGACCGTTCAGCCAGGTACGCAGGTCGGCGGGGCCGCTGCCGGAGTCGAACCCGACGACCCTGCTGCCCTTCTCCTGCCCGTCCCTGATGTCGATGAGCGTCGGGATGTACTCGATGCTGTACTTGTCCGCGATGTCCTTGTTCTGCCCGCTGTTGCTCAGGTCGACCTTCGCCCAGATCCACTTCCCGTTGTCGGCCTTGTGGTACTTCTCCAGATACGGCGCCATCTGCCGGCACGGGCCGCACCAGGTGGCGTAGAAGTCGAGCACCACCGGTTTGGTCTTCGACATCTCCATGACCTGGTCGTAGTTGGCCGAGGTCACGTCGATGACGGTGTCGTCCTGGATCGTGACGGCGACGCGCTCCGCCGCGATCGCGGGCGTCATCGTGGTGCAGCCGAGCAGTGCCGCGGTCGCCGCGACGGCGGCCGCGAGCACGGATATTCTCGTTCCCATTTCCTTCTCCTCCTATTCGGTGCTGTCACCGGAAACCGGTGCCGGACGCGCCGCCGCCGGGGTGCCGGACTCGGTCCGGTATCCGGCGTCCACCCAGTCCTCGATGCCCTCGCGGTACTTGCGGACGCTGGTGTAGCCGAGTTCGCGCAGGCGGGCGCCGACGAATTCGCTGTTGCGGCAAGGGATGTTGGCGCAGTAGACGACGATCGCGGCGGCCTTGTCCGGAAGCACGTCCGGTGCGTACGCGTCGGTGAACTCCGCCGCGCGCTCGTACGGGAAGCCGGGGATGTTGCGCGCGCCGGGCAGATGTTCCCGTTCGTAGTAGGCGACGGGCATCGTGTCGACCACGATCACCGTGCCCTCGTCCATCGCGCGCCTGAGTTCTTCACGCCCGATCAGTGGCAGCATGTCCGTTCCTCCCTGTGTCCGGCGGCGGGCCGGGAAGATCCGGCTCGCCGCGAGATAACCGGCGAAGGCCACGATCACCGAATTGATCGCGGGAATACCGAAGTCGGCGAAGACCGCGCACGCCGTGCCGAGCGCCCAGCTGACCAGCGCCGAGGGCACCCAGTCCCGATGCGGACCCGGCACCGAACCGTGTTCGCGCAAGGCGTCGAGCACGGGGCGGCACCGGCGGACGACGAAATACTCGGCGATGAGCACCCCGGCGACCGGCGGGGTGAGCACGCCGACCGCGGTCAGGAAGCCCGCGAAGTCGTCGGCGATTCCCAGCGCGGACGCCGCGGTGCCGAGCGCGCCCAGCACCAGGACCACGCGGACGCGGCCGACCTTGCGGCCGAACAGCACGTCGACGACGTTGACCAGGCCCAGCGACGACGAGTAGAGGTTCCAGTCGTTGATCTTGAAGATCGCGGTGGCGAGCACCAGGGTGCCGAGCACTCCCGACGAGGAGGTGACGATGCCGACGATGTCGGCCGAGGCCGTGGCGTGCGCCAGCAGCAC
>NZ_JBHYIQ010000066.1:0-57238 GCF_042739895.1 Amycolatopsis sp. NPDC059021 | reverse complement strand
GTCCCGAACGGAGCGTTCGGGACGCGGCCTTGACGCGCATGTCGCGAACGCGTCGTTCGGGACGTTGATCGACGCTGGTGGCTTATTCGGGGACGGCCGGATGCCGAGGGACGCCCTTGGTGCGTTGGGTGCGACGAGGGCGTCCCTCAGTGCGTCGAATGCACCGAAGGCGTCCCTCGGTGCGCGCTTGCCGTCGGGTCGTGACGCGGCGGCGCCGGTGACGTCCTGAACGGAGCGTTCGGGACGTGACCTCGACGCGCATGTCGCGAACGCGTCGTTGGGGACGTTGAGCGTCCGCAACGCGTCGTTCGGGACTTGCCCGGTCGGCTGACGCGCGCCCGGTGGTGGAGCGAAGGGGCCTTTCGTCGCGTCCGGTGCGACGAAAGGGCCCCTCGTCCCGTCTTGGCGTCGCGAACGGTCCCGTCGTGCCGCCGCGATGCGACGAGGGCGTCCCTCGGTGCGGTCAATGCACCAAGGGCGTCCCTCGGTGCGGCCAACGCACCGAAGGCGTCCCTCGGCACCTCGCGACGCGCCCCCCGGCACACGTCTCGAACGCCTTGTCCGGGACCCGTACCGGACGTCACGAAATGCAGAACTCGTTGTTCTCCGGGTCGGTCATGGTGACCCAGCTGTGCGGGCCCTGCCTGCCGCTGTGCAGGAACGTCGCGCCCCGCGCGGCCAGCTTCTCCCGCTGCTCCTCGACGTTCGCCGCGCCGACCCAGACGTCCAGATGGACCCGGTTCTTCACCGTCTTGGCCTCCGGGACCAGCTGGAACAGCACGCGTTTCGGCGGACCGTCGGCGGGCGAATCCGGATGCCGGATCGCCGCGCCGGCCTTCCACACGAGGGCGCCCTTGTACGTCCTCGTCTCGTCTTCGGTCGCGTAGCCCTTGGCGATCATCTCGCGGATGAACGCCTCGTCGGTCGGCTCCGTCTGCCAGCCGAGCGTCTCCGCCCACCAGTCGGCGAGCACGTGCGGGTCGGCCGCGTCCACGGTCACTTGGAAGTCATACGCCATACCGGGACGTTAACCACCGGCACCGACATTTCTTGGAAAACCGCAGGTCGATCGGCCGGGACCACCGTGAACTGCCATTTGTCCACGCCACCGCCCATGATCTCGGCGTACCGGCGCGCACCGTCCGCGTTGGCGAAGCGGACCTGCTGGCCGTTGGTGAGATGGGTGATCTTGACCGCCACGCTGCCTCCTGTGTCTTGGGCCGGCCCGCGGAGCTTCCCCCTCCGGGACCGGCGCGCTCAGTAGAACATGTGTTCGACGATCTTCGCTACCCGGGGTCCCCCGCCCGAGCGAGCAATGGTCAGACGCCGAACGCCGCCGGATACCGGATGACGCCCGAGGGCACCGGGCGTGCCGGGTCGAGGGTCAGCGCCATCATCGCGTTGTCGGGTACCTCGAAGGCGGGCCGGATGCCCCATCTCGAGGCCGGGGCGAAGCCGAACCGCGGGTAGTACTCGGGGTGTCCGAGCACGAGCACGAGGTTCTCGCCCCGGGCCTTCGCGGCTTCGAGCCCGGCGCGGATGGCCGCCGAACCCGCGCCCTGGCGCTGGAACGCGGGCAGTGTCGCGCAGGGCGCGAGGCACAGCGCAGGAGCGTCGTCGACGTGACAGCGGGTGTACAGGGCGTGCGCGGCGAGGGTGCCGTCCGGCGCCTCGGCGACGAAGGACAGGCCGTCGAGCCACGCGCTCGCGTCGGCGCGCAGGGCGTCGACCAGGCCGGCCTCGTCGCGGGTGGGGAAGGCGGCCGCGTTGATCTCGTGGATCGCGGTGATGTCGGCGGCCGTTTCGGGCCGGGTGCGCCAGGTCATGGTGGTCGCGTTCACCGGCCTAGTGTCCACTGTGGACGTCAAGAGCACGGCGCATCGCGACGCGGGGCCAGGCGTCGAGGCCGCGTGCCGCCTCATGCCGCCGGATGGTGCGGAGCCCGTCGCTCAGCTCGGCGTCGGCGACGATCTCGAAGTTCAGCCGTTGGTAGTACGGCGCGTTCCACGGCACGGTGGCGTAGGTCGTGAGCGTGAGCCCGGCGAGGCCCTGCTCGGCGGCCCAGGCGTCCACGACGTCGATCAGCGAACGGCCGAGCCCGCGGTGGGCGTGGCTCGGCCGCACCGACACCTGCTCGATGTGCGCGAACCCGTCGACGACCTCGGCGAGCACGTAGGCGACCGGGCGGTCGTGCTCGTCGGTGCAGACCCAGGCGCGGCCGGCCCGCTGGAACGCGGCCAGCTCCTCGATCGACGGCGGTTCGTCCTCGGCGATCGCGGTCATGCCGAGCTCGCGGAACGGGGCACCCGCGGCGCGCTCGATGTCGCGGAGAACGGGGAGGTCCTCGCGGGAAGCGGAACGGATCACCTCACAGTCCTACCGCGTTCGCCGCCGCCGCGCGAACCCTTTCAGCCATCCGTTGGTGCGGCGGGTCTCAGTGTTCGTGCCGCAGTTCCCGTTCCATCGACTGCCGGACCTCGCCCTCGATCAGGCTCCACACCTGCTCGACGTGCCAGCCGAACTCGGGCGAATGCTTCGTGGCCAGTGTGCGCGGCCGCGGCAGCGCGACGTCGAGGACGGCCTTGACCCGGCCCGGCCGCGCGGTGAGCACCACGATCCGGTCGGACAGGTACACCGCCTCGTCGACCTGATGGGTGACGAACAGCACGGTTTTCGACCGCCGCTGCCAGATCCGCAGCAGTTCGCCCTGCATCAGCTCGCGCGTCTGGCCGTCCAGCGCGGCGAACGGCTCGTCCATCAGCAGGACGTCGGGATCGACGGCGAGCGCGCGGGCGATGTTGACCCGCTGGCGCATCCCGCCGGACAGCTCGTGCGGGTAGGCGCCCGCGAAGCCGGGGAGCCCGACGAGGTCGAGCAGTTCCGCCGCCTTCTCCGCGCACTCCTTTTTGGACAGTCCCTGGAATTCGAGGCCCAGCCCGATGTTCCGCTCGACGGTGCGCCACGGCAGCAGCCTGTCCTGCTGGAAGACGAGCGCGCGGTCCGGCCCCGAACCCGAGACCCGCCTGCCGTGCAGGGTCACCGTGCCGGTGGTGGGCGGGATCAGCCCGTCCACCAGCCGCAGCAGCGTGCTCTTACCGCAGCCCGAGGCGCCGACGACCGAGACGAACTCGCCGACCGGGACCTCGAGGTCGAGGCCGTGCAGCGCCTCGACCTCGGATCCCTTGCGCCGGAACGTCTTGCCCAGATTCTCCAGCCGCAGTTTCGCGGAATTCACTTGCCTCCGCCCGAAGTAGGTTTCCCCGTACTCGTGATGCGTGTCCCCCTGTTCATGCTTCCCCCTATTCCTGTTGTTGGATAACGCGCCACCGCCCCACCCGCCGTTCCACGGCGGCGAGTGCGTAGGTGATCGCGACCCCGACGACGCCGAGCACCACCACACCGGCGAACAGCGCCCGGGTGTCGAAGGTTTCGGCGGAACTCTGGATCAGCAAACCGATTCCGGCCTTCGCGCCGAACAGTTCCGAGACGACCACGCCGACGAGGCCGTGTGCCGCGGCGAGCCGCAGCCCGGCGATCACCATCGGCAGGGCCATCGGCAGCTTGATCTTGACGTAGTTCTGCCAGCGCGTCGCGGCGTAGGCGCGGGCGACCTCGACCAGCTGCGGATCGGTCGTGGAGAAGCCGTAGAAGGTGTTGATCAGGATCGGGAACACCATCACGAGCGCGCAGATCACGACCTTGGAGGCGATCCCGAGTCCCAGCATCAGGATGAACAGCGGGGCCAGCGCGATCACCGGTGTCGCGTTGAGCGCGGACACCCACGGGTCGAGCAGATCGCGGATCAGCGGCGACGCGGCCATCACGACACCGAGAACTACGCCGCCCACGATCGCGAACGCGAGGCCGAGCAAGTATGTCTGCGCCGAGACGCCGAGGTTGCGCGGCAGGCTTCCGTCGGTGACCAGTTCCAGGAACCGGGTCCAGATCGCGCTGGGCGGTGGCAGGAAGAGCGGGTCGAACACGGTGCGGGACAACAGTTCCCATAGCGCGATCCCGCCGAACACCGACACCGCGCCCAGCGTCCGGGTGCGTGCCTTGGTCATCGCGGTGTCCTCCTGGCTTCGGCGGCGTAGGAATCGTCGACGAAGTCCCGGACGTCGACGGGAGTTCCGGGCAGCAGGCCGACCAGGCGCAGTCCTGCGATGACGCCTTCGCCCGCCGGGACGCTGACCCCGATGCGGTCGGCGAAGGCCGGGGTCTTCGAGCGGAACAGCAGTTCGTAGGTCTGTTTCGCCCGCTGTGGCGGGCTTTTCGTTTCCGCGGCGAGGATCCTGGTGGCTTCCTCGGCGTTGGCGGGGTCGTTCAGCCAGCGCAGGGCGTCGTCGCGGGCGGCGAGGTAGCGGACCAGCTGGTCGCGGTGGCCGCGGGCCCATGACGCGCGGACCACGACGCCGGTGAACGAGAACTGGTAGCCGGGGCCGAGCAGTTCCGGCAGGTAGCCGAGCCGTTTCGCGCCCTGCTGCTCGGCGGTGAAGTTGACCGGCGGCAGCAGCAGTGTCGAGGACGTGCCGCCCACGTTCATCGCGGCGAGCCGGTTCCCGGTGCCGCCGGTCGGGATCATCTCGACACTGGCCGGGTCGACGCCAACGCGCTGGAGGAACTGATGGGTGACGACGGTGGCCTGGTCGGTCGCCGACGGGATGCCGAGCGAGGTGCCGGGCAGGTCGGCGAAACCGCCGATTCCTTTGGCGGACATGACGAACGGTGGCCGCACGGTCGTGTCCGCGACGTCGACGAAGTCGAGCGCGCCGTCGGTGCGCAGCCGCGCGAGCACGGTGTTGGCCAGGCCACGGCCGACGTCGACCTCCCCGGTCGCCAGCAACTGCACCGACTGCGTCGCGGTGCCGGTCTGCACGCGCCCGACGGTGATCCCGTGCTTGGCGTAGAAGCCTTTCGCCTTCGCGACGTAGTCGTCGAAGTCGGTCACCGTCGGCGCGGCGACGGTCATGGTGATCAGGTTGTCCGGCCGGGCCGGATGGGCCGTGCCGCAGGCGGTCAGCGAGGCCGCGCAGAGGGCGGCCGCGACCACGGAGGACAGCCACGGTCTCCGCACGAGCACTCCGCGAGGTCGAAAGAACAGCCGTCATTTAGCACAATGTGAGAACTGAATGGTGAAATACCGAATAAATCTAGTGCGCGGACTTTGCGACCGTCAATCGACCGAACAGCGGACAGGTGGATCCGCCGTTCACAGCGAGTAGGAGGAAACAGCTTTCTGGATGCGATTCGCGTACGCCTGCAAGGCGGTGATCGCGACGCGTTTCTGGTCGTCGCCGATCCGCGCGGCCGGGCCTGCCATGCTGAGCACCGTCGGCCGGGCGCCCGCCGTGTGCACCGGCACGGAACAGGCCCACACGCCCTCGTCGATTTCCGCGTGGCTGGTGGAATAGCGGTTGGTCATGGCGCGCCGGAGCTCCTCGCGCACGCCGACGCCGCGGCGCTGGATGATGGCGGGCATGCGGCGTTCACGCTCGCCCTCGGGCAGCAGCGCGAGCAGCATCTTGCCGGACGCGCCGGTGCCCAGCGGCAGCGAATGGCCTGGCTGGAACGTGAAACGCATGGCCTTGTCGCATTCGACGCGGTCCGCGCAGACGGCGACGTCGCCGAACTGCTGGAAGAGCATGACGGTCTCGCCGAGCTCGCGGGCCGCGTCCTCCATCGCGGGCTTGGCGAGCCGGGCGAGATCGTTGGCCAGCTGCGCCGCGCGGGCCAGCGGCATCACCTGGCTGGTCAGGTGGTAGCGCCCCGCTCTGCCCTCCTCGAGCAACTGGAGTTCCTTGAGCAGTGCGACGTAGCGGTACGTGGTGGCGACCGGGGTTCCGATGAGCCCGGCGAGTTCGGCGACGCTGCATTCCCAGCGGCGCTCGGAAAACGCGAGCAGGAGTTGCAGGACCTTTCGTGAACTGCTGGCGCCGGGCGTGCGACGCGGGGGCGCGGCGCTGTCGATCGGGCGTGCGGCAGGCGACATCTTGACCTCTCCGGGCGGCGCGAACTACCTTCGCTATCACATCGAGTGAATAAATTAGCACGATGTGTAAAACACTGACCAGCGTCTAGTGGGGGCAGGCGTGGAGGGAGCGATCGGTGAAGATCGACGCGTTCTGTCACATCCTTCCGGCCCGGTACGCCAAGGAGTTCTTCGAGCTCGATGTCCCCGCGGTGCGGAATCTGCGGAATCGTACCCGGGCGATTCCCGCGCTGACGGATCTCGGCGTGCGTTTCCGGCAGATGGACGAGTTCGGTGACTACCGCCAGATCATCAACGTCGCCGCCCCCGCGCTGGAGGACTTCGGCCCGCCCGCGCGCTGCGCGGAATTCGCCAGGCTCGGCAACGAAGGGCTCGCCGAGCTGGTGGCGGCGCATCCCGGCCGGTTCGCCGGGTTCTGCGCCGCGGTCGCGCTCAACGACGTCGACCGCGCGCTCGAGGAAATCGACTTCAGTTTCACCGAGCTCGGCGCGCTGGGCGTGCAGATCTACTGTCATGTCAACGGGCATCCGCTGGACGAGCCGCGGTTCGACCCGCTGTGGGCGAGGCTCGCCGAGAGCGGGAAACTGGTCCAGGTGCACCCGAACCGGACCGCGGCCTGGCCGGACTACCCCGCGGAAAGCCGGTCCCGGTTCGAGATCTGGTGGGCCTTCGGCTGGGAGTACGACCTTTCCGCGTTCATGGCGCGGATGGTGTTCTCCGGCGTGCTCGCGCGGTGGCCGGGCCTGAAGTTCCTCGTGCACCACGGTGGCGCGATGGTGCCGCATTTCGCGGGCCGGGTCGGGCCGGGCTGGGATCAGCTCGGCACCCGGACGCCCGAGTCCGACAAGGCCGACGTCACCGGGTATCCCCTCGCCGGGCGGCCGATCGACTACTTCCGGAAATTTCACGTCGACACCGCGCTTTTCGGAGCGGAGGACGCTTTGCGCACCGTGATCCGCTTTTACGGGGCGGACAAAGTGCTGTTCGCGTCGGACAGTCCCTACGACCCCGAGCAAGGGCCCGGCTACATCCGGGCCACCATCGGAAATCTGGCGTCCCTCGACCTGACCGACGCGGAGCGGAACGCGATCTACCACGGCAATGTCACCCGGTTGCTCGATCCCGGCGCGTCCACCGCGGCCGGATAAGGGCCCGGCGATGCCCGAGGTGCTGGTGGCCGGCGCCGGGCCGGTCGGGCTGACCCTCGCGATCGCCTTGGCGCGCGGCGGAATCCGTGTCCGCGTCGTGGACAAACGCACCGAGCCCGGCCGGTTGCCGAAAATGGAGCGGTGCAATGCGCGGACCATGGAAAATTTCCGCAGAATCGGTCTCGTCGACGTAATTCGTGCGGCGGGTCTGGGCGGCGATCTGCCGATGGACGTCTTCATCTGCCTGGAAAACCTGACCAGGCCGCCGCTGGTGCACCACGAATACCCGTCGGTGAACCGGCTCAAGGCCGCGTATCGCGCGGTGCGTGACGGGAGTTGCCCGGCCGAGCCGTACCAGCTGATCTCGCAGTACACGCTGGAGCCGTTGCTGCGCGCGGCCGTGGACGCGCTGCCCGGCGCGTGTGTCGATTTCGGGCACGAGCTGACGGCGTTCGACCAGGACGAGCACGGGGTCACCGCGACGATCGAGCGGACGGACGGCGTGGTGGAGTCCGTGCGCGCTGCCTACCTCGTCGGTTGTGACGGCGCGAGCAGCACCGTGCGGCACGCGCTCGGCATCGCGCTGCGCGGCGAGTCGATGCTGGAGATGCGTCAGGCGCTGTTCGTCAGCGACGAGCTGTACGCGCGCATCCCGATCGGGCGTGGCAGGCACTACCACTTCGCCGACGGCCTCTCGTCGTATCTGGTCGTGCAGGACGACACGCGGCGGTTCTCGCTGAACGCCTCGGGGCTCCCCGAAGCGGAGATGCCCGCGTTGTTCGAACGGCTCGTCGGGTTCCCGATCGCGTACCGGACGGAGTACGTCGGGACGTGGCGGCAACGGCTGATGGTCGCGGACCGTTACCGCGACCGGCGGGTGCTGCTCGCCGGGGACGCGGTGCACCTGATGATCCCGGCGGGTGGGCTCGGGATGAACACCGGCCATGCCGACGCCGTCGATCTCGCGTGGAAGCTCATCGGGACGCTGCGTGGCTGGGGCGGCCCCGGTCTGCTGGACGCGTACGAGGCGGAGCGGCGTCCGGTCGGGATCCGCAATGTCGGGGCGTCGCGCAAGGCGACGCTCGGGCGGCTTGCGTGGCGGAGCCTGTGGCGCCCGGAGATCACCGAGCCCGGCGCGGCAGGGGAAGCGGTGCGGCTGGCGCTGGCGGAACGGGCGGACCGGGAGCAGCGGCTGAGCAACGACCTGCTCGGGATCGAGCTGGGATACCGTTATCTGGACTCGCCGATCATCGCCCACGACGACGAGCCCGCGCCCGACCCGGATTGCTTCGCCTACGAGCCGACGACCGCGCCGGGTGCGCGGCTGCCCCACGTCTGGCTGAACGACGGGAGGCCGGTTCAGGATATCTTGGGAGCGGAGTACACGATGCTCCGTGTCGGCGCCGAGGCTGATTTCTCCGCGCTGGCCAAGGCTTTCGCCAGGCTGGGCGTGCCGTTCCGGTGTCGTGACGTGCCCTCGGCCGATGCCGCGGCGGTGTACGGCCACCCGTTCGTGCTGCTGCGGCCCGATCTGCACGTAGCATGGCGTGGCTCGGCCCCGCCGTCCGATATGGACACTGCGGACGGCCTGGCCGGGCTCGTCACCGGCTGGAAGGAAAGTTGATGCGGCTCAGCCGTGAAACCGTGGTCTCCGGCGCGCTCGACCTGCTCGACGAAGCCGGTCTGGACAAGCTGACCATGCGACGGCTCGCGGACGCGCTCGGAGTGCAGAACGGCGCGACATACTGGCATTTCCGCACGAAACGCATGCTGCTGGAGGCGATGGCGGAGTCGCTGCTCGGGGCCGTCGTGCGGGATTTCGACGTCGAAGGGGAGTGGTGCGAGCGGCTCGCGGAGCTGATGCGGCGGCTGCGTGCCGTGCTGCTTTCCCGGCGGGACGGCGCGAGGCTGTTTTCCGGCCTGCTGTTCGCGGCGCCGAACGCGCTGGCGTTCGGGGAGCTGATGGTGACGTTGCTGCGGCGTGGCGGCCTTTCGGCGCGGGACGCGGTGTGGTCCGGTGACACGCTGGTGTACTTCGTCGTCGGGCATACCGTGGAGGAGCAGGCCGCGCGCGAGCTGCCCGCCGACGGCGCGAAAACCCGCGAACTCGAGTCCGCCGTCGATCCCGCTCTCCACCCGAACACCGCCGAAGCGATCGCCGACATCCCCGCCCCCCATCACGACGACCACTTCGAATACGGCCTCGCCGTCATCCTCCGCGGCCTCACCCCATCCTGACCGTGCGCGAGTCCCACACTCGCGACGCCGAGTTCCACCGTCGTGCGCCCGAGTTCCACACTCGCGCCGAGCGCGAACGAGGAACTCAGGCGCCTGAATGTGGGACTCGGGCGCTGGAAAGTGGGACTCGTGTGAGGAACGGGGTGAGGAGGCCGGGGACGGCGGCGTCGGCGAGGGCGAGGGCGTCGGATTCGGCGATGTCGACGACGTGGTAGCCGCCCTTGCCCGCGGCGATCGGGGCCACCAGGGTGACCAGGCCGGCGCGGCGCTGGAAGAACGAGCGGTCGAGCACGATCCCGGTGAGGCCGTCGCAGCGGACCGCGGCGGTGTGCCTGGCCAGTGAGCCCGAGCGGGTCACCAGGTAGCGGCCGGTGAGCCGGTGGCCGAGGGTGCGGTAGCGGTCCCAGCCGACGACGGCGGCGACCGGGACCAGCGCGCAGGCCACGATCCACGGCCAGTCCGGCAGGAAGCCGATCCAGGCCAGCCCGAACAGCGCCGCCGCGAGCAGCAGCGTGCCGAAGACCGCGCGGGTCAGCCGCCGGTGCAGCGCCCGGCGCGGATGCCGGACGAGCCCGGCGCCGAACGGGTCCTCGCCCAAAACGTCCGCGACGACCTCGTGGACGCGGGCGGCGGGGGCGGGTGGCAGCAGCAGCCCGCCCCCGCCGTCCTCACGCTTGCCGTGGTGCAGCCCCGCCGCGATCGCCGTGCAGCGGGCCCCGCCTGCCAGGCGCAGCGGGAGGGGTTCCTTGATCTCGGCGCCGCGCAGCCGGTCCTCCTCGATCGACACCGAGCGCGTCGTGACGAGGCCGCGGCGGATGTGCAGGGTGCCCGCGGGTTCGCGGGTGAGCCGGAAGTTCCAGAACGACAGGACATACCCGCCCGCCGACAGCAGGGAGACGACCACGAGCAGCGCGGCCGCGGCCAGTACGACGATCAGCCACAGCGGTGCGGCGGTGATCCGGTCGGCGAGCGAGCGCAGCGGGCCGAACTCGGCCGGGTCGAGGTGCAGTTCGTGGGCGAAGTGGTAGATCGTGCCGATCATCGCGCCGATGACCGCGAGCCCGGACAGCGTGAACGGCGCGTACCGCAGCCAGCGCTTGTCCACCTCGGCGATGAGGGTTTCCGGTGGAGCGGCTGTGGTCGGTTCCGCCTTGCGGTGCAACAGAAGCGTGCGCAGCCGCTGGGCCTCCTGCCGGGTCACCGCGTCGAAGACGAGCTCGTCCTTGCCGGGCCCCTTGCCGTGGTTGTGCCGTCCGGTGCCGATGCGCACCGCGGCGAGGGAGAAGAGCCGGTGTTTCGGCTCGGACATGACGTCGACGGCCCGGATCCGGTCGCGGGGCACGGCACGGTGCTTGCGCAGCAGCAGTCCGGTGCGCCATTCGACCTGTTCGCCGGTGACGCGGTAACGCGAGGTCAGGACGTGCGAAATGCCGACGCACACGGCGAGGCCGGTCGCCACCAGCCCGATCCACTGCCAGCCGTTGCCGTGCCCGAGGATCAGCGCCCCGAACAGGACCGGGATGGATTTGACGACGTCGAGTACCGGCCGGATGAGCAGCATGCGCCGGTCCAGCCGGTGCCACGGCGCTTCGCCGGTGCCTTCGGCGGGCGGTGTCACAGCTTCGGCCGTGTTCATGTCGCGTCGCCTCGCACGGCCTGGGTGCGTTTGGTCAGCTCGTCGGCGAGGGCGAGCGCCTGCTTGTGGTCGAGCCCGGAGATGCGCAGCGGCCCTGCCGAAGACGCCGTCGTCACGGTGATCTTGGCGAGCCCGAACACCTGCTCCACCGGGTCGCGCTCGATGTCGACGGTCTGGATGCGGGACACCGGCGCGATGCGCCACTGCTGTTTGAGCCAGCCCGCCTGGGTGTACACGGCCTCGCCGGTGACTTCCCAGCGGTGGACCCGGTAGCGCCACTGCGGCATCACGATGAGGTGCAGCGGACCGAGCACGCACGAGACGATGAGCGTCACCGGCAGCCAGGACGGCGGATCGTCGCTGGCCAGGACAATGACGGCCTGCACGGCGATGAGTACGGCCCAGCCGATCCCGGCGGTCGCGGTCCAGTAGCCGATGGCCTTGCGGCTCACCCGGTGCTCCGGCGGGCGCAGGCGCAACGCCATGGTTTCTCCGTTCACGCCCCTCAGCGTGCCTCATCGGCCGGTGGCGCGACCACGACAACTGTCACGACGGCTCATCCGGCCTCGAGTGCGTGGGGTTACCATCACGGTCACCGAGGGGGAATGGACGTGGGGGCGCGCCGCGTTGACCGGGGGACGGCGTAACCGACAGCGAGCGGCAGGAGGATCAGTGGGACTCGATCCCGAGGATCTGTATGAGGTGGACTCGGACGTTCCCGACCTGACCGGGGCGGTGCTGCTGCATTCCTTCGAAGGATTCATGGACGCGGGATCCGCGGGGCGGCTGCTCACCGAACACCTGCTGGACTCCGGCGAGCACCGGGTGGTCGCGCGGTTCGACGTCGACCGGCTGATCGACTACCGGTCGCGGCGTCCGACGATGACCTACGCGGTGGACCACTGGGAGGAGTACGACGCGCCGGAACTGGTCGTCCGCCTGCTGCACGACGCGGACGAAACGCCCTTCCTGCTGTTCACCGGACCGGAGCCGGATCACGACTGGGAGCGGTTCTGCGTCGCGGTGCGGAGCCTGGTCGAGCGCTGGGCGGTGCGGCTGACCGTCGCGTTCCACGGCATCCCGATGGGCGCGCCGCACACCCGGCCGCTGGGACTGACCGCGCACGCGACCCGCAAGGACCTCATCGGGGACCACCAGCCGCTGCCGAACCGGCTGCAGGTGCCGGGCAGTATCGCGGCGCTGCTGGAGTACCGGCTGGGCCAGTGGGGGCACGACGCGATGGGCTTCGCCGCGCACGTGCCGCATTACCTCGCGCAGTCGACGTATCCGGCGTCGTCGGTGAAGCTGCTGGAGGCGCTCACGAAGGCGACCGGGCTCAACCTGCCGGAGGGCGATCTGCGCGAGGCGGCGAGTGTCGCCGACGCCGAGATCGCCCGGCAGGTCGCCGAGTCCGACGAGGTCGCCGACGTCGTGCACGCACTGGAACGGCAGTACGACACGTTCATGGAGGCGTCCGAACGGGACAGCCTGCTCGCCGAGTCGGTCGAGCACATGCCGACCGCGGAGGAGCTGGGCTCCCAGTTCGAACGCTTCCTCGCCGAACAGCAGCGCGGCGACAACCCCGACCGCTGACCCGCTTTTTCGTCGCCCCCTCCCCGTACTGTGTCGGGTAGGGGGCCTCAGGGTGTCCTGAATCTTCCGTTCATTCCTTCCGCGGCTCAGCGCGCCACGGCGAGCAGGACGCGAGAGTGTTTCGGCGTTTCGACCTCGTCCACGAGCGCGACGGCGAGATCGGCGTAGGGGAACAACGCCGCGTCGCCGGGCGCCGGAATCACGACGCCGTCCGCGGTCCGGTAGCGGCCCGTGCGCGGGGCTTCGTCGTCGAGGAACGTCGGCGGCGGCGCGACGACGAGCCAGTCGAGGCCGCACGCGCTCAGGATCTCGAACTCCGCCGCATGACCGAGCGAGAACTCCCGGTGCTCGGCGGGAACGCCGGGCGCGTCGTGCAGGACGACACCGGAGCCGTCCCGCAGCATCGACCCGATCCCGACGACGACGAGCCGGGCGACTCCGGCCCGGCCGAGCCCGGCCACCAAGGCCCGCGCGGCCGCCGGGAAGAACTCGCCCGAAGTCAGCTCGGACGCGTACGCCGCGCTGATCGCCGCGTCGTGCCCCGAAGCGGCCGAGGCGACGCTGTCCGCGTCGGTGACGTCACCCGCCAGGACGGTTACTCCGTCCGGCGCCGCGTAGCGCTCCGGCGAACGCACGACAGCGGTCACCTGATGCCCGCGCGCCACCGCCTCGGCGACCGCGTGCCGCCCGGCTCGTCCGCCTGCCCCGAAAATCACGATCTTCACTCCAAGCTCCTCTCCACGAGGGCGAAGTTAGGCGGCGGACCCTCGGTTACCGCAACGAAAGCGGCTCCGGCCACGAGATCCGTAGAGTGCGTTCATGGCTCTCTACGACGAGATCGGCGTCGGCTACGCCTCGCAACGCCGCACGGACCCCCGTTGGCTCGCCCCGATCCTCGACGCGCTCGACGGCGCCCACACCGTGCTCGACGTCGGTTCCGGCACCGGTTCGTACGCGCCGCCCGGCCGGACGGTGCTCGCGGTCGAACCGTCGGTCGCGATGATCCGCCAGCGCCCGGCAGGCGCGCCGCCCGTGGTCCGCGCCGTGGCGGAAGCGCTGCCGGTGGCGGACAACGCCGTCGACGCGGCACTCGCCGTACTGACCGTGCACCACTGGACGGATTGGCGCCGGGGGCTTTCCGAACTCCGCCGGGTGGCGCCGCTGCGGGTCGTGCTGGCCTACGACACCGCGCGCGTCGGCGACTTCTGGATGGTCCGCGACTACCTGCCGGAAATCCTGCGGCTGGAGCTCTCGCGTCCCTCGGCCGCGGCCATCGCCGACGCGCTGGGTACCGACGTCGTGCTGCCGATGCCGGTGCCGTGGGATTTCACCGACGGTATCTTTCTCGCGAACTGGCGGCGGCCCGAGGCATATCTGGATCCGCGGGTGCGCCGGTCGGCCTCCGCGTTCGCCCAGACCCCGGCCGCGGTGGTCGAGCGGGGAATCGCGCGGCTGCGCGCGGACCTCGGCAGCGGGCGCTGGCACGAGAACAACGCCGCGCTGCTGGACAAGGACGAGTACGACGCCGGGTTCAGGCTCGTCGTCTCGCGGGCCTAGTACTCCCAGCCGGCCAGTTTGCGCAACGCCTCGGCGGTCCGGTCGAAGCCGTCGTCGCCGAGCAAGACGCGCAGCTCGGCGTTGAACTTCTCGATCTCCGGGCTCACCCGGTCGAGCGCTTCGGCACCCGCCGCGGTCAGCTCGAGCACGACCGCGCGGTGCTGGTTCGGGTGCGTGTCCTTGCCGAGGAGCCCGGCCTCGGTGAGCCTGCCGACCATCGCGGTGATCGCCGACTCCCGTTGCCCGAGGATCGCGGCCAGCTCACGCTGGGTGAGCCTCGGCCGCTCGCGCACCGCGAACAACGCGCCGACCTGCGCGCTGGTGACCCCGGCCGCGGCGGTCAGCCGCCGGTCGGCCGAGACGCGCAGCTGATGCGCGGCGCGCTGGAGCAGGAAGTAGAGACGCCGATCGGCGGACTCGGACATATTCACAATCTTGACAGCCCCGGTACGTAGGCGCCATTCTCGCTTCAGTAGTGAAGTGAGATCGCCACTGCCGCTCGGGAGCGCGGTTTCATGAGGCAAACGCTTTCGTGGTCCGAAGTAGCCGGACGTCGTCGCGATCTGTACACAGTGGACGCCGGCGATGAAACGACGTCGTATGTGGGTTGCATACAGCCGTTACATGCCGGTAGCACGGCCGGTTCCTCGGTGAGTCACTCGTGCAGGTACTGTCTCGGAATGGACGGCCTGCACGAAGATCGTTTATCGGCAAGGAAAGTCGGCGCCGCGGTGAAGCGCCGCGTCGGCAGGATCCTGCACCGGGCGGCCACTCGGTTGCACGATCCGTACACCGAACAGCTGGATCGGCTGAGCGCCCAGGTGAACGACCAGATGCGCGAACTGCGCGAGGAGGTCGTCCGTCAGGGTGACCGCCTCCTCGATCGGGTGGTGGAGTTCGAAATCCGCAGCCGCCGCGACATCGTCTACGCGGGGGATCAGGACGCGGCACTGGAGAGCAACCGCTTCGCCCGCGAGAGCCTTGTGGGCGCACGGCATTTCGGCAGTCCGCCCGAGACACTCGACTACGCGCTCTCGATCGCCCCGTCGACCGGCGGGATGGCGCTGGAGTTCGGCGTCGCCACCGGAAACACGCTGCGCACGATCGCGAAGGCCCGTGGGGGCGTCGAGGTCTACGGTTTCGACTCGTTCGAGGGACTTCCCGAGGCCTGGCTCAACGGTATGCCCGCCGGTGCGTTCGCCAGGGACGACCTGCCCGACGTCCCCGGCGCGGAGCTGGTGGTCGGCCTGTTCTCCGACAGCCTGCCCGGTTTCCTGGAAACGCATCCCGGGCACGTCGACTTCCTGCACGTGGACGGCGATCTCTACAGCTCGGCCAAGACCGTGCTCGACCTCGTGGGCCCGCGGCTGCGGCCGGGGAGCATCGTCCACTTCGACGAGTTCTTCAACTTCCCCGGCTGGAAACGGCACGAGTACCGGGCCTGGATGGAATACGTCGAACGCACCGGCGTCGCGTACGAATACGAGGCCTACACCTACAGCGACAACCAGGTGACCGTCCGCATCACCGGTGTGCCCACTGTGGACACCGCGGTCGGCGCCAAGGCGGGCGCCGAACGAGGCTAGCCCGATCGAGGGCTCGTGAGCGCTGCGGTCGCTTCCGACCCGGCCGGAACGCTCACGAGTCCTTACCCGGATCACGCCGCGACCGGGCTCGGATAGTCCTGGCAGCGCACCATGTTCGCGGCCTTCGACGTGAACTTGTCGAAGAGCCCGGCCAGCAGCCGGTTGGTCATCATCTTGTAGATCCGGTTGCGCTGCCGGATCTTCTTCTCGGTCAGCGGGGCGAGGAAGGTCCCGGACCCGCCCCCGTTGCGCTGCCCGAGCTTCGCGGCCGGACGGATCTTCTCCTCGTACCGCGCGAACGCGATCCGGTGATCGCCGCCCGCGGCCGCCAGTTCCCCGGCGAGGATGTGCGCGCCCATCATGCCCAGCCCGGTGCCGTTGCCGCCGGGCCCGGCGCACCACGCGGCGTCGCCGAGGAGCACGACCCGGCCCTTCGACCAGCGGTCGAGGTGGATCTGGCTGATCGAGTCGAAGTACAGGTCCGTCGCGCCCTCGAGCGCGTCGAGCAGCTTCGGCATCTCCCAGCCCATGTCCGCGTATTTCTCGGCGAGGAAGCGCTTCTGCTGTTCGACGCCGCACCGCCCAGGGCCGTCTCCGGCGAAGACGAGACCGACCTGCATCTGCTCCGGGTCCCGCGCGCTGGTCACCCGCACGCCGAGGCCGGGCTCGTTGTAGGTCAGGCCCGCGTGGTCCAGCCCGAGGTGGTTGGGCACGGTGTACCCGGCGATCTGGAAGCCGGAGTCGCGCCGGAAGCCGGCCTCCGGGCCGAACGCGGCGGCCCGCACCCCGGAATGCACGCCGTCGGCACCCACGACCAGGTCGAACATCCGGGTCCGGCCGCTCGCGAAGGTGACGTCGACACCCTCGGCGTGCTCGGCCAGCGACGTCACGCGATCGCCGAAGACGTACTCGGTGTAGTCGCGGGTCCGCTCGTACAGGATGCGGCTGAGGTCGCCGCGCAGGATCTCGACCTCTCCGCTCATGAAGCTCGTCGGGACCTCGATCGCCGGATTGCCTTCGAGGTCGAGGATGGTCTCGGTGTCCATCGCCGTTTCGTGGCGACGGACCTCGTCGAGAATTCCCATGCGGCGCAACAACTCCATCTGCGCGCCGCGGAAGTCGACCGCCTGGCCACCGGGCCGCAGCGCGGGCGCGGTCTCGACGACGGTCACGGTGAAGCCGTGGTGGTGCAGCCAGTAGGCGGCGGCCGGGCCTGCGATGCCTGCGCCGGACACGAGCACGGTGGTGGTCATCTCGGATTCCTCTCGGTTTCGGATGACCGCAAGACTGCGGGCCCGCGCTGACCGTGGGCGCACGGTGCGCTGACCGCCGCTGACGACCGCCGTCAGCGGCGCTGACCAGGTCGGGAAGGTCGTGTGAGGAAGGCGAGGACGGCGGTCGCGAACTCCGGGCTGGTGAACGCGGTGAAGTGGTCGCCGGGGACGTGGTCGAACCGGGCACCGGGCAGGGCAGCGGCGAGCGCGTCCGCATCCGTGTGCCCGCCGTCCTGGTCACCGGCCGTCACGAGGGTGGGCGTCGTGATCCGGGACAGCGCGGCGCGGGACGTCGGGACATCGGCGTCCAGGACCCGCAGGAGCGCGCGCGGGTCGCCGCCGAGCTGGGTGATCCAGTACGCGATCTCCGCTTCGGGGGACCCTGGCTCGAGGGGGACATCATCGACGAGAGCGGTCAGCACGGCGCGATACGGACTGGCGCGTTTGCCCGCGCGGGTGACCGCTCCGAGCCCCTGCCCAGCCACGACCGCGTGGGCAGGGTGTGCGCCGCGAGCCAGCATCCGCAGCACGACCCGGCCGCCCAGCGAGTACCCGCCGAGGGCGTAGTCGCCGAGCCCGAGCCGCTCGACCAGTGCGAGCCCGTCGTCGGCAAGGACATCGGGCGGATAGGCCGCCGGGTCGTGCGGCCGCGCGCTGTCCCCGTGGCCGCGCAGATCCGGGAGGATGACGCGGAAACCGTGTTCGGCGAGCGTGGCGGCGGGCCCCTGGTGCAGCCAGAGCAGTCCGCTGGAAGTGAACCCGTGGAGCAGCACGAGCGGGCGGCCTTCACCGATTTCACGGTAGGCCAGTTCCCAGCCGTCGTCGCCGCGGAATCGGTGCGCGGGCGGATCGATCATCGGGCGGTTCTCCTGTCGGCTATTTCGTGAGCAGGGCGTCCAGCTGCGCGAAAGCCGCGCTCGCCGCGTCCGGTGCCAGCTGGACGCCTTTGACCACCGCGATCACCAGCTCCACCGCGTAGGCCGCGTCCACCCGGCGCGACCACGCGCCCCGCGCGGACAGCAGCGCGTGCAGCGAGCCGCGCCAGTTGGCCTCGTGCCGCGCCAGCACCTCCCGGACCATGGGGTCCCGGCGAGCACGAAGGTCGAGTTCCGCGGTCACGACGAACACCTCCGGCGAATCCGCCAGCAGCTCACGCAGGTGAAGCAGATAGGCCCGCAAGGACTCCGCCGGGCCTGCCCCTTTGGGTACCGGCGCCTCGAACCGGCTGATCGCGTATTCGGCGACCCCGGCGACGATCTCCTTCTTGCCGGGAAAGTGGTGGTGCAGCGTCGAATGGTCGACTCCGACATCGTCGGCGATCTGCCGGAGCCGCAGCCCCTCGAACCCCACCGCGGCCACCTGACGGAACGCGGCCTGGATGATCTCGGCTCGCCGGTCGGGCCGCGTCGCCGTCACGGCTCCCGCTCCGTCCGGCGTGCCCGGTACAGATCGCGCAGCAACGCGATTTCCGCGCCGTGGTGGATGACCTCGCGGTGGATGTGCAGGATCAACGACGCCAGCGGACGGCCGGCGAACGGGCCCTCGGCCGGGCCCGCTGGACGGCGCAACTCCGACGGGCCGAGTGCGCGCATCCCCGCGGACCACGCGGCATACGCCCGGTCGAACTGCTCCAGCGCGGTCGCGGCGTCGCCCGCGTAGGGGAATGTGTCGTACTGGACGGGCGGTCCGCCGAACTGCGTGTCGGCGCGCTTGCCGAGAACGTGGACGGTGAGGTGCGCCAGCCGCCAGGCAATGGTGGTGACCGGCGGGGGCTCGGGGGCGGGCGCGGCGTAGTCGACGGTGAACCGGCCGCCGCCGAGTTCTTCGCCGGTACGACGCGGGCGCACGGTCCAGCAGCCGGAGACCGGCTCCCAGAAGTATTCCGCGTCGGTCAGCCCGGCCAGCCGGGGCCGCAGCCGTTCCCGCCAGTGCCGGTCCAGCTGATCCCCGAGTTCCGCCGCCCAGTCGACGTCCATACCCGCCTCCCCACCAACTGGTTGGTGGAGAATTATGGCGTGCCGCGCGTTCGTCGCGCAAGCCTGCTCCGCTCGGGGTCGAATTGCCTGGTCAGCGGGATTGGCGTCACGGATCGGCGGTGTCGGTCGTTAACCCGACCGTCCTGGAAGCTGGTAGTTTCCGCGCGAGGCAGCGACGCCGACGGGGAGCACACATGGCCGGTCACACGGTGGCGATCCATTTCGTGCGTTCGGCGGTCCGTGCCGTGGAGCGACGGGGAATCGACGTCCGGCCGGCGCTGGCGAAGGCCGGGATCGCGCGTTCGCTGATCGACTACGACCGCGCGCGGATCACCGTCGAGCAGGCCAGCACCATGATCCGCGATCTGTGGCGGCTCACCGGCGACGAGATGTTCGGCATCAGCCCGCGGCCACTGCCGCTGGGCACGTTCCGGATGATGGCGCTCGGCATGATCCACCAGCCGGACCTCGCCGCGGTGCTCGACCGGTGCTGCGAGTTCTCCCAGGTCGTGCCGGGCATGCCGGATCTGCGGACGCGGCTGGGCCCCGGCACTTGCCGTATCGAGGCCGACGTCGAGAAGTTCGGGTGCTGCGAAACGATCATCACCGACACGGTTTTGTTCGTGCTGCACCGGTTCGCGGGCTGGCTGGCCAACAGTCGCGTGCGGTTGCGGCTGGTCGAGCTGCCGCAGCCCGAGCCGCCGTACGTGCAGGACTACGACCTCGTCTACGACGCCCCGGTGCGGTTCGGGGCGGGCTGCGCGGCGATCACGATCGACCGGGACGTCCTGCCCGCGCCGATCGTGCGGGACGAGGACGATCTGCTGCGGTTCCTCGGCGACGCGCCGGCGGATCTGCTGGCCCGCCGCGAGTACGACAGCAGCATCGTCGACCAGGTGCGCCGCATCCTGTCCTTCGGCCTGCGCGGCCACTCGCCGTCCGCGGTGTCTTCGCGGGAGGTCGCGGCACGCCTTTCCCTGAGCCTTCAGCACGTACGCCGATTGCTGCGCGAAGAGGGCACGTCGATCAGCCAGCTCAGGGAGGACGTCCTCCGTGACGCTGCGATCGCGAGCCTCGTCCGTGGTGAGGAGTCGATCGCCGCGTTGTCCGAGCGGCTGGGATTTTCCGAGCCGAGCGCCTTCCGCCGCGCGTTCCGCCGCTGGACCGGCAGCCCGCCCGGCTCGTACCGGCCGGGCGGCACCGAAAGCGCCCTAGCCAGGAAGGCCCAGCAGCGCACCGAGTCCGGTGAGGTCGACACCGACGGCGTCGAGCAGGCCGGGTAGCGGGGCCGGGGTCCCCGGCCGGGCCGCGGTCGGCGCGGGGGCGGCGACCTCTCGGGGTTTCCCGCCGTACGGCGCGTTCTGCGCACCGCGGACACCGGTCGGGCTGCCCGGCGGTTCCGCGCAGTACGCCTGCTGGTTGGGTGGCGCGGGCTGGACGTCCGAGCCCGGACGCGCCTTAGTCGCTTCGTAGCCCTTCGTGCAGGCCATCGGGTTGAAGAAGTTGATCACCAGGCCGAGATGCGCGGTGCCGTCGCCGGGGAACAGCGCCTTGCCGACCACCGGCACGTACGGGTAGAGCACCAGCGCCTGCTCCAGCCCGTCGACCCGGGTCTTGACGACGTCCGCGGTGGTGAGCAGGTTCGCCATCACCACGGACAGGTCGGAGCCGGACTCGCGCAGGATGTCGACCGCCTGCTGCGCGAGCGGCGGCGCGACGTTGATCAGCTTGCGGATGTCCGGATCCGACGTCTTCAGCTGCCGCGCAAGCGTTTGCACATCGGTGCTGAACGAAGTGATCGGCTCGGCGAGGTCGCGCTGGGTGTGCGTGACGGTCTTGCCGTCCGCGAGCAGTGACGTCGTTTGCGGCAGATGTTCGGTCGCGGTCGGCAGGAAGGAGTTCGTCGTGTCGACGAGCTGCTGGATGGCCGGCCCGTTCCCGGCGAACGCCTTGTCCAGCTCGTCGACCACGGTGCGCAGCGCGTCGGTCGGGATGCTGGTGAGCAGCGCGTCGGAGTCGGCGAGGAGCTTCTCCGCGCGCGGCGGCAGCGTCGTGTCCTGTTGCCGGATGCGGGCGCCGTCGGCGAGGAACGGCTCGCCGCCGGTGTCCGGCCGGAGGTCGAGGTACTGCTCGCCGATCGCGGACCGGTTGCTCACCACGGCCTTCGCCGACGCCGGGATCCGCGGCGCGTCGGGACTGATGTCGAGCTTCGCGTCGACGCCCGTCGCGGTCAGTTCCAGCCCGGTGACCCGGCCGACGCCCACGCCCCGATACGTGACGTCGGCGCCGGGGAACAGGCCACCGCCGCGTTCGAGCTGCACGGTGACCAGGTAGCCGCGGTGCCCGAACAACCGGTCCAGCCCGGCGAACCGCCAGCCCGCGTAGCCGATGCCGACGACGGCGATCAGCGCGAACGCGAGGATCTGGATCCTGACCCGGCGCAGCAGCATCTAGCCACCTCCCAGAATCGCGCCGAGCAGCCCACCGAGTCCTTTTTGGACAGGTGGCGCGACGGGCGCGACGTCGCCGGGCAGTGGCAGCGCCGGTGGCGCGGTGTGCCCGGGGAGATCGGGCCCGGCGGTGTTGCCAGGTAAGGGAATGATCGGCTGTGCCGAACGGCCGAAGTTGTTCAGCAGCGAGTCGAGCTTGAAGTCGGCGACGATCTCGGCGTTCGCGTAGTCGCCCTTGATGACGCCGAGACCGGCGTCGGAGAACGGGAACGTGAGCAGCAGTTCCAGCGACTTCGGCAGCGAGTCGCCCGCCGCGGCCAGCTGACGCAGGGTCGGCGCGAGCGCCCGCAGGTCGGCGACCATGTCGTCCTTGCTCCGGTTCACCGTGTCCACCGCGACGCCGGAAAGCTTGTCGACCGCCCGCAGCAGGCCGACGAACTGCTCCCGCTGCTGGTTGAGCACCTGCACGCCCGGCGTCAGCTTCTCCAGCGCGTTCGCCACGTCTCCGCGTTGTTTCGCGATCGTGGCGGACAGCTGGGCGACGCCGTCGATGGCCTTGGTGATCGACTCGCGTTGTTTGTCCAAAGTAGACGCCAGTGTGGTCACGTTCGACAGTAGCGAGCGGATCCGGGTCTCGTTGCCGGACATCGCCTGGTTCAGTTCCCTGGTGATCGTCTGCGCCTGTTCGAGCCCGCCGCCGTTGAGCAGCAGCGAAACCGCGCCGAGCACCTGCTCGACTTCGGCGGTCTTGGTCGTGCGGCTCACCGGGATCGTCGCGCCGTCGGCCAGCTGTCCCTGTGCCGCCTGACCCGCGGGCGGGGACAGGTCGACGTACTTCTCGCCGAGCAGGCTCGACTGCCGCAGCCGCGCGGTCGCGTTACCGGGCAGCACGGCCGAGCGGTTGACCGTCACGCTCACCGTGACCGTGTGGTTGTCCTTGCCCAGCTCGATCGCGGTGACCTTGCCGACGGGCACGTCGTTCACCTTGACCGCGGCCTGCGGCACGAGATCGGCGACGTCGGCGAACTGCACCTGGACCGAGTACGGCCGGTCGCCGAGATCCGCGCCGCCGGGCAGGGACATGTCGTACACGCCGCCGCTGCAGCCGGTCGCGACCAGCAGCACCGACACCCCGGCCAGCGCCAGACCCGTCCGGAGCCGAGGGACCCCGACGCCCCGAAGGGCGCGTTGGGGTCGCAGCGTTCGCAGCGAGGGTAGCTGGGAAGGGTGCCGAAGGACGCCTTCGGTGCGTTGAATGCGACACGGGCTCCCCTCGGTGCGGCCAGCGCACCAAGGGCGTCCCTCGGTGCGGCCCGGGAGTCCCTGGCTCCCTGGGGCACCTGTCGCGAACGCTCCGTTGGGGACGTTCAATGTCCCGAACGCGTCGTTCGGGGCACGGTCGCGGCCGTGCGACCCTTCGCGTGTCATGGCTTGCCTCCCGGGGACATCGCGTCGATCACCGGCAACGGCAGCGGCGGCAGTTTTCCTTGCTGCACCGAGGAAAGCACCTGGGCGACCGAGGGCAGCCCGAGCGTGCCGTCCAGTACCGGGGCGAGCTTCTCGCAGGCGTCCAGCAGGACCTTCGGGATCTGCGGGGGAGCGCCCTGTTTCATCAGGCGGCACACCATCAGGATCGGCGGGCTGGTCAGCTCGTTGAGGTTCGCCCGTGCCTGCAACGTTCCCGATGCCGGGTCATAGGTGTTGAGCGCGTTGCTCGCCAGCAGCGGCACCACGTCCATGACCTCGGCGAGCGCGCCGCGCTGGTCGACCAGCGCCTGGGTGATCCCGGTCAGCGAGGACACATTGGACTGGACGCGGCCGCGGTTGTTCGCGATGAAATCGTGCACCTCGCCCAGCGCGCCGGCGATCGAGCCCAGCGCGGTACCCATGTCCTGCCGCTCGGAAGCGAGGAAAGAAGTGACATCGGCGAGCTGTCCGGAGAGCCCGCGCAGCTGATTGTCGGAATCCGCCAGCGTCTTCGTGAACTTCGCCAGATTGTCCACTGTGGAGAAAAGGTCGCCCTTCGATTTGTCCAGTGTGGACGCGGCATCGCCGAGCTGCTTGAGCGTCGCGCCGATGTTCTCGCCGTTTCCCGCGAGGTTGTTCGCCCCGGCCTTGAGCGCGTCCGACACGGCACCGTTCGCGTTCGCCCCGTTCGGGCCCAACGCGCTGACGAGCTGGTTGAGGCTGCGCGCCATGTCGTCGACCTCGATCGGCGCGGCAGTGCGTTCCCGGGGGATGACCGTGCCGGGAGCCAGTACGGCGCCACCGGTGTAGACCGGGGTGAACTGGACGTAGCGATCCGAAACCAGCGTGGGCGCGACGATCACCGCACTCGCCCCGGCCGGGATCTTCACGCCGTTGCGCACGGACATCTCGATCCGGACGCCCGGCCCGTCCGGCACCACGGCGTCGATGCCGCCGACCTTCAGCCCGAGCACCCGGACGTCGGAACCGGCGTAGACGCCGACGGCGTTGCCGAAGTACGCGGTCACTTTCGTACCGCCGCCGATCCTGCCGAACCACCACAGCGCCCCGGCCAGCACCAGCACCGCGACACAGACGAGAGCACTGATCCGATAGGCGAGCACTGATTTCCGGGTCTTCACTTCCCGTCTCCCTTCGCTGAAGGAGGCAGGCAGCCCTGCGGATTGATCGACAGCGGACCGGCGTTCACGACCGGGGGCAGCAGGCCGCACATGTAGACCTCGAACCAGCGGCCGTTGCCGAGCGCGTTGGTACCGAGCCGCGCGAACGGCGCCAGATTGTGCAGGCCGTTGGCCAGATTGGCCTGATTGCGTTTCAGCAGATCGGTGACCTTGCTCAGTTCGTCGAGCGCGGGCCCGAGCTGGGCCGCGTTGTCCCCGACGACGCCGTGCAGCTGGTTCGCCAGCGACGTCGTCGCGGAGAGCAGGTGATCGAGCGCGCCCTTGCGCTGCTGGATCTCGGTCAGCAACGCCTGTCCGTCGTTGATCAACGTCCGGACCTGGTCGTCGCGTCCCGCCAGCGTTCCGGACAGCTGACTGGCGTTGCGCAGCAACGTCCCGAGCTGCTCGTCGCGCGCGGAGATGGCCGCCGAGAGCCGGGTTACTCCGTCCAAAGTGGATTTGATGCCGGGGCCGGTGTTCGCGAAGGTGTCCGAAATGGTCTGGAAACTCTTCGCCAGCTGGGCCGTGTCGACCTGTTGGACCGTCGTGGTCAGGTCGTTGAGCACCGGGCTGAGGTCGTACGGCACGCGAGTCCGCTCACGGGGAATCGCCTGGTGCGGGTTCTGCGGGCTGTTCCCGGCCGGGCTGAGCGCGAGATACTTCTGGCCCAGCAACGTCTTGATCTCGATCGACGCGGTGCTCCGGTCGCCGACCGGCACGTTCCGCACGGTGAACTCGACGCGGATGTGGTCGCCGTCGAGCGTGACGTCGCGGACCTCGCCCACCTTCACCCCGGTAACCCTGACTTCCGCGGAGTCAGTGATCCCGGCGGCTTCGGCGAAGTCGGCGGCGTAGGTGACGCCTCCGCCGCCGAGGAAGGGCACCTTGTCGGCGTTCATCGCGACGACCACGGCCAGCGCCATCGCGGCGGTCGACACGACGCCGAGCACCGGGAGATTCCGTTCCCTGATCGGCTTCACGGTTTGCACCTCGGCGATGTGCTGGTGGCGGGCAGGGGGAGGATCGGGACGGTCACGTTGAGCGAGCCGAGCCCGACGGTGCCTTCGAGGTTGCACAGGTAGAAGTTCAGCCAGCTGCCGTAGTCGACGAGGCCGGTCATCTTCTCCAGCTTCCCCGGCAGGGTCTGGAGGAACTTCTCGACGATGGGCTGCGAGTCGTCGAGACTCTTGCCGAGCGACTGGAGCCCGGCGATGCTGTCCTTCAGCGGCGCCCTCGCCTTGTCGAGCAGCCCGGCGGTGCTGTCGGCGAGGTCGCCCATCCCGGTGATGGCGTCGCCGATCGGCTTGCGCTGCGCGGCCAGCCCGGAGACCAGCTGCTGAGTCTGGTCGACCAGCGACGTCAACTGTCCACTGTGGGCGTTCACTGTGGACAGCACGGCGTTGAGGTTGTCGATCACCGAGCCGATCACCTTGTCACGGTCGGCCAGTGTGGACGAAAGCGACGCGGTGTGCGAGAGCAGGTTTTCGATCGTGCCGCCTTCCCCTTGCAGCACCTGGATGATCTCGCCGGAGAGCTGGTTGACGTCCTCGGGTTTCAAGGCGCGGAACAGCGGCCGGAACCCGTTGAACAACGCGGTCATGTCGAGCGCGGGCGTGGTGTGCGCGACCGGGATCGTCCCGCCGGGCCGCAGTTCCGCGCCGGGGCCGGGGACGTCGGAGTCGAGCGCGATATAGCGCTGGCCGATGAGATTGCGATACCGCAGCGCGGCTCGCGTCTCCGCCGACAGCGGCCTGCTCTGGTCGACCTTGAACCGCACCTCGGCGTACTTCGGGTCCTTCGGCTCGACCGAGGTCACCGAGCCGACCTTGACCCCGGACATGCGCACGTCGTCGCCGGGGTTGAGCCCCAGTACGTCGCTGAACTGCGCGACATAGCTGTTCTCCGGCGAGAAGCTGGTGTTGGCCAGCGTGACCGCGAGGACACCGGTGCACAGCGCGGTGACCGCGACGAAGATTCCCAGCTTGATGACCGGTCCCGCCAGGCCCCTCATGAAACGGTCACCTCCGCCCCACGGTAGAGCGGCCCGACCAGCAGGCCCGCCCAGCCCGGCACTGCACCAGGCGCGACCGCGAGCCGTGGCGCGAGCAGGCTGCCGAGCAACTCCTTCTCCGCGGCGGAGTTCGCGACCTCGCCGGCGGGAGCGCTCCCCCCACCGGGTTTCAATCCCGGAGGTTTCGAGGAGCCGTCGGCGAACGGACCATCCGCCGGGTACTGCGGCGGGAACTTCCCGGTCTTCGACAGGTCGTAGCAGCGCGGTCCGCGTTTGTCGTCGTAGCGCGGGGTGTCGACACCGGGCAGGTACTGGCCTCGGCTCGCGGTGATCTCCATGGTGAACTTCGCGACGCCCGGATGGTCGGTTCCCTTGCCGTAGAACGCGTCGGCCTTCGGCACGATGTCGGCCAGCTGGCCGAACAGGCACGGGTACTCCGGCGCGTACTTGGCCAGCACCTCGGCGGCGGGACGGCTCGACGCGACGAGATGGATGAGATTGTCCTTGTTGGCGGCCAGGAACTGGTCGACGTCCATCGTCGCCGTCGTGGCCACCGAGAACAGGTTCTGGAGCTTGGCACGCTCCTGCACCAGCGTCCGGCTGGTGGTGGTGAGATCGGTCAGCGCGTCGAGCAGTTTCGGCCCGGCGCGGTTGTAGGTATCGGTGACGGCCGGGGTGTCGGCGATGATCGAGGTCAGGTCCGGGATGCTCGGCAGGATCCGGCGCAGGTAGCTGTCGAGCATCCCGATGGTCTCGCCGATGCTCTTGCCCCGCCCGTCCAGCGCCGCCGACACCGCGTGCAGCGTCGACGACAGTTTTTCCGGCTGCACGGCCTGGAGGACGGGCAGCAGATCGTCGAGCACCTTCTCGGTTTCGATGGCGTCCTGGCTGCGGTCCTGGCCGATCACCGCGCCCCGCGCGAGCGGTTCGGCCGCGGCCCGGCCGGGGACCTCCAGCGAGACGTACCGCTCGCCGAACAGGCTCTTCGGCAGCAGCCGGACCACCACGTTCGCCGGAATGCGCCCGAGCTGATCCGGTTGCAGCGCAAGGGAGATCTCGGCGTACCGGCCGTTGGACCGGACCTCGGAAACGGTGCCGACGACGACGTCGCGCAGTTTGACGTCCGCGCCCACACGCATCTGGTTGCCGATGTGGTCGGTCTGCACGGTCACCGGCACGGTAGTGGTGAAAGCCTTGCGGTAGAAGGCGATCGTGAGCGTGACGAAGCAGGCGAGCGTCAGCAGGAACGCCACCCCGAGCAAGTGATAGCGAAGCTTCCCGAGCGCCCTCATCCGGCGATCCTCACCGTCGTGTCGGCGCCCCAGATCGCCAGACTGAGGAAGAAGTCGAGGATGGTCAGCGAGACGATCGACGTCCGCACGGCCCGCCCGACCGCGACCCCGACGCCCGCCGGGCCGCCGGACGCCTTGTAGCCGTAGTAACAATGGCTGAGGATCACCACGAGGCTGAAGACGATCACCTTCCCGAACGACCACAGCACATCCTGTGGCGGAAGGAAAAGCGTGAAGTAGTGGTCGTAGGTGCCGGCGGACTGGCCGTAGATCCACACCGTGATCTGCCGCGACGCGATGTAGGAGGTGAACAACCCGACGACGTAGAGCGGGATCACCGCGGCCAGCCCGGCGAGCACGCGGGTGGTGACGAGGTAGGGCAGGCTCGGGATCGCCATGACCTCCAGCGCGTCGATTTCCTCGGAGATCCGCATCGCGCCGAGCTGGGCGGTGAAGCCGCAGCCGACCGTGGCCGAAAGCGCGAGGCCCGCGGAGAGCGGCGCGACCTCGCGGGTGTTGAAGTAGGCGGTGAAGAATCCGGTCAGCGCGCTGGTGCCGAGCTGGTTCAGCGCCGAATAGCCCTGGAGGCCGACGATGGTCCCGGTGAACATCGTCATGCCGATCATCACGCCGAGAGTGCCGCCGATGACCGCGAGCGCGCCGCTGCCGAACGACACCTCGGCCAGCAGCCGCAGCGTTTCCCGCAGGTAGCGGCGCAGCGTGCGGGGGATCCAGGCGATCGCCTTGCCGTAGAAGGCGAACTGGCGGCCCATATCGGCCAGGCCGTCCGAGGGCCTGCCCAGCGTCCTGGCGGCGGCCCGCTTCGCGCGGGCGACGACGGGGGGTTCCGGGGAGGTGGTGGTCATCGGCGGCCCCTCAGCTCAGCTTCGGCGGGACCACCTGCAGGTAGATCCCGGTCAGCACGACGTTGATCAGGAACAGCACCAGGAAGGTGATGACGACGGACTGGTTGACCGCGTCGCCGACGCCCTTCGGGCCACCCTTGGGGTGCAGCCCGCGATCGGCGGCGATGACACCGGCGACCAGCCCGTACAGCACGGCTTTGAGCGACGAGATGGCCAGGTCGGGCAGCTGCGCGAGCGCGCTGAAGCTGGCGAGGTAGGCACCCGGCGTCCCGCCCTGCACGAGGACGTTGAAGGCGTACCCGCCGACCATGCCGACCACGCTGACCAGGCCGTTCAGCAGCACCGACACGAGAATCGCGGCCAGCACCCTCGGCACGATGAGCCGCGCGATCGGATCGACGCCGAGGACCTCCATGGCGTCGATCTCTTCGCGGATGGTGCGGGCTCCGATGTCCGCGCACACCGCGCTGCCGCCCGCTCCCGCCACGAGTAATGCCGTGACCAGCGGACTCGCCTGCTGCACGATCGCGAGCCCGCTCGCCGCGCCGGTGAACGACTGCGCGCCGATCTGCTGCGTCAGCGACCCGAGCTGCAGCGCCACGACCGCGCCGAACGGGATCGAGACGAGCGCCGTCGGCAGGATCGTGACGCTCGCGAAGAACCACGACTGGTAGAGGAACTCGCGGAGCTGGAAGGGTCTGCGGAAGACACCGCGCGCGACCGCGAGAAACAGCGCGGTGATGCGGCCGATCTGGCCGAACACCGCCGCGCCGGGGAAGGTGGCGCCAGACGATCTCGTGCTCATATGGCGACGACCTCTCTCGTTGAGGTACCGATCGACGATAGGCCGCGACAAGCTTGCCTTGGATGACCCGATCGCGCACGGTCCGTGACCGGATCGCTCATCGGCGCAGGTCAGTGCCTTGCCCGATCACGGGGCTGGGTTGTCGCGCGCTGTGCCGAGGGACGCCCTTGGTGCGCTGGGTGCGACAAGGGCGTCCCTCGGTGCGTTGAGCGCACCGAAGGCGTCCCTTGGTGCGGCGGCGGGGTGCCCCGGCGTCGGAGCCACGTCCCGAACGACGCGTAACGGACGTTGAACGTCCCCAACGACGCTTTCGGGACATCCTCCGTCGCTCCGCTCTCGCGTCAGGCTTGTCCCGTACGACGCGTTGGGGACGTTGAGCGTCCTGAACGCGTCGTTCAGGACATGACCGGCCACCGCCGCGCATGGTCTCGACCCTCACGTTCACGTTGCGCGCGGGAGGCACCGAGGGACGCCCTTGGTGCGTTGAGTGCACCGAAGGCGTCCCTCGGTGCGGCGGCGGGCTGCCCCGGCCGCCGGAGCCACGTCCCGAACGACGCGTGGCAGGACGTCGGTCATCGTGCTCGTTCGTCCCTTGTGGACTCGCGGCGGACAGCGTGTACCACCAATCCGGAAAGGTGCCGCCGAACCGGACGGCGCCCGGATCGGGTGAGCCAACATAGTCCGGATTCGGGGGCTTCGCACCCCGGCGTTGTACCTCGAAAGTGTTTGTCTGCACCAAGAGTCCGTCGAAGGAGGTCCACGCGCGACACCTTCGAGTGATCAAGCCCGTGTTTCCTTTTCGTGACCCGGTTCTGCGCGGAGACTGCTCGGTAGTCGCAGGTGACCACGAGGGCGGAAGTCCTTGGCCGCCATCGGCTATCCCTGAAGTTGCGTGGAGAGGAAGCGTTCTCGTGAGTATGGTTTCGCTGAAGAGGACCATGATCGCCGGCGTGCTCGTGGGTGGTGCGATGGTGGTCGCGGCAGGCACGGCGTCGGCCTCGCCGGCGACGACGACGGACCACGGCAGGGGTGACCACCGCAACCACGGCGGCATCAGCGTGCTGAACAACGCGTGCGCGCTTCCGTGGCTCTGGAACGGCCCCGGCAACGTGGGCAACATCGGCAGCGGCAACGACTACAGTGCCTGCAACGGCAACGTGTCCGGAGGGCACCACGGCATCGAGGTCGGGAACAACCTCTGTGTCGCTCCGTGGCTGTGGAACGGCCCGCTCAACTGGCTCAACCCGGCGAGCCCCTCCAACTACAAGGCCTGCAACGGCAACAAGTCCTGATCCCGGCCCGATGACATGACGGCGTGGCGCTGTCGGCAACTCCAGCCTGCCGACCGCGCCGCGCCGTTGTCTTGTGTGGACGGTCAGGTTTCCTTGCGGGGCACGAGAACGGTCAGTGCTCCCGGCAGGACACTGACTTCCACCGGCAGCGGGGCGACCGGTTCGCCGTCGGCGTAGGTCGTGATCCCCGGCGATTCCAGCCGTACCGACGCGGTCCGGTAGGTGTCGACCCCGGCGTGCCGCACATGCGTTCCGGCGAACACGGTGGGCAGGAACCGCAGCGCCGTCCGGCGGGGCATGGCGCGCACCACCGTCACGTCGAGCAGGCCGTCGGTGTGGTCGGCGCCGGGGCAGATCCGCATTCCACCGCCGTAGCTCGCGGTGTTGCCGACAGCCGCGAGCAGGACGTCCTGCTCCAGCACGAGCCCGTTGTCCAGGGTCAGCCGGAACGGCAACGGCCGCAGATTCGCGAACTCCGCGAGAATCGCCAGGTTGTACCGCGCCCGCCCGCGCGGCCACCGGAGCCGGTTGGCGCGGTCGTTGACCAGCGAGTCGAACCCCGCCGCCAGCACGGAACCGAAGTAGCGGCGGGTGCCGTCGTCCGCCTCGATCCGGCCGACGTCCACCGTCTCGACGTGGCCGTCGGCGATCACGTCGGCGGCGGCTTCGGGATCGCCGGTCGGCAGGCCGTACGCCCTGGCGTGGTCGTTCCCCGTCCCGGCGGGGACGATGCCGAGCGGGACGTCGCTGCCGGTCAATGCCTGCAACGCCAGGCAGATCATGCCGTCCCCGCCGACCACCACCAGCGCGTCGACCCGCTGCCGGACCGCTTCGGCCGCGAGCCGGAAGGCGTCCTCCGCGTCCCCGCCCGCGACGTCGAGAACGTCGACGCCGCGGTCACGCAGGCGTCGGGTCGCCTGCCGGGCCGCCCGGTCGGCGTGCCCGGCACCGGCGGCCGGATTGGTCAGCACCACCACCGAGCGGATGTCCTTCACGGGATCAGTTTGCCAGGGTTGAGAATCCCGGCCGGGTCGACCGCGTCCTTGACCGCCCGCAGGATCCGGACCCCGAGTTCGCCGACCTCGGCGGTCATCCACGGCCGGTGATCCGCGCCCACGGCGTGGTGATGGGTGATCGTCCCGCCCGCGGCCATGATCGCGTCCCCCGCCGCGCGTTTCGCGTGCGACCACTGGGCGATCGGGTCGCCCTTCTGCGCGGCGACGACGGTGAAGTACAGCGACGCGCCGGTCGGGTACACGTGCGAAATGTGGCACATCACCAGCGACTCCGTGCCGGTTTCCCGCAGGGATTCCTGGAGCGCGGTGGTGACCGCGGCCTTGAGATTGTCCACATTGGACCACTGGGTCGCGGTTTCCAGTGTCTCGCACAACGCGCCGGCGTCCAAAAGGGAATCGCGGAGATAGGGGGCGCCGAACCGGCCGTGTTCCCAAGCCACCGCGGGCTCTTCGCCCAGCGACGTACCACCCGCGGCGAGCAGGACGGCGCGGGTGCGCTCGTGCCGTGCCGCCACCTGCTCGGCGGTCCCCTCGAACACCGTCACCGCCAGGCAGCCGCCGGCGACCTGGGCACCGCCGATCCGGTCGGTCATCGCGAGGTTGATCCCGGTCTCGGCCTCGTCGGACAGGCGGAGCACGGTGGGCCCGGTCTCTTGCTGCTCGACGGCGCGCAGCGCGGCCGCGCCGGTGGCGAAGTCCGGGAAGTTCCACGCCTCGTGGATTTTCGCGGCGGGCAGCGGGTGCACACGCAGCCGGACCGCGGTGATCACGCCGAACACGCCCTCGGAGCCGAGGAACACTTCACGCAGGTCCGGCCCGGCAGCCGAGGCGGGCGCGCGGCCGAGGTCGAGAACGCCGGACGGGGTGACGACCCGCAGGCCGCGGACCATCTCGTCGAATCGGCCGTAGCCCGCGGAATCCTGGCCGGACGAGCGGGTCGCGGCGAACCCGCCGATCGTCGCGAACCGGAAGCTCTGCGGGTAGTGCCCGAGCTCGAATCCTTGCGCGGCAAGCAGTTCTTCGGCCTGCGGGCCGGGGAGCCCCGCGCCGAGCGTCGCCTCGCCGGACACCGGGTCGAGCGTTTCGAGCCGGTCGAAGCGGCGCAGGTCCAGTGTGAGCACCGCGGTGAAATCGCCGCGGATCGGGTCCACGCCACCGACCACGCTCGTCCCGCCGCCGAACGGCACCACCGCGATCCGGCGCCGCACGCAGTGGGCGAGGACGGCGGAGACGTCTTCCTCCGAACCGGGCAGCACGACGGCGTCCGGCGCGTCCTGCGGCTCGCTGCTCCGGCGGCGATAAAGATCCACAGTGGACTTCCCGCCCGCGCGGGGGAGGCGATCGGCGTCGGCGACGCCGACGTACTCGGGTCCGACGATGGCGGCCAGCGCGGCGCGATCCTCTTCCGGCAGGGCCGAGGGGAGCAAGCGGACGTCGTCGGCGGACCGCTCGGCGACGTCGTCGGCCGAGGTGCCCAGCACCTGCTGGAGCAGCTGTTTGATGGTGTCCGACAACGGTTTCGCCAGGGCGGGATCGCCCCAGGCGTCCCATCGCATGGGTGGGCGGGGCAGTGAACGAGGTGCTTGCGTTCCGGCGGCCATGAGCTACAGTGTTACACATAATGTCAAGCCGTAACGATCCTCGACGGGGTGATTCCCGCAGCACCGACGACGTCATCCTCGACGCCGCGGCCGAGCTGATCGTCCATTTCGGAGTGCAGCGCACCCAGCTGGCCGAGATCGCGCGCCGGGCAGGCGTCAGCAGGCCCACGGTGTACCGGCGCTGGCCCGACGTCCGCGCGGTCATCGGCGCGCTGCTGACCCGTGAGGTCCTGCGGACGCGGGAGGCCGTTCCGGACACCGGAGATGACCGTGCCTCGCTGGTGGAGCGGTCGGTCGAGATCGCCATCCGGATCCGGGATCACCCGCTGCTCGGCGCGTTGCTCGTCTCGGAACCACAGCTGCTCACCGAATACGTCGTCGAGCGGCTCGGCACCAGTCAGCGTGGTCTGCTCGCGGCACTGGCCGACGGGATCGAACGGGGCCAGAAGGACGGCTCGATCCGCGCCGGGAACCCGGCGGAGATGGCCGCGATGGTGCTGCTCATCGCCCAGTCGACCGTCCAATCGCACCGCATGGTCGCGGACCTGCTCCCCGACGAGGCGTGGCGGCGCGAACTCGCCAAGGCACTGAACGGATACCTCGCCCCATGACAGTCCTCAATAGACAGACACGTGCTCGCGCGCTCGAAGAACTCGGCGAGGGCGCCGACGTCGACGTACTGGTCATCGGCGGTGGCGTCACCGGCACGGGCGCCGCGCTGGACGCAGCTTCACGAGGACTGCGGACGGTGCTCGTCGAGGCACACGATCTCGCGTTCGGCACCAGCCGCTGGAGCTCGAAGCTGGTGCACGGTGGCCTGCGTTACCTGGCGAGCGGTCAGGTCGGCGTCGCCCACGAAAGCGCCGTCGAGCGCGGGATCCTGATGACCCGCACCGCCCCGCACCTGATCCGCCCGCTGCCCCAGCTCGTCCCGCTGGTGCCCTCGATTCGCCGCGCGCAACGGCTGATCATCCGCACGGGCTTCCTGGCCGGGGACGCCTTGCGCGTCGGTGCCCGGACCTCGGCCTCGCGGCTGCCGCCGGCGCGGCGCATCGGCCCGGCCGAGGCTCTCGCGCTCACCCCGCACGTCCGCCCGGACGGGCTCGACGGAGCGTTCGTCGCCCACGACGGCCAGCTCATCGACGACGCGCGGCTCGTCGTGACGATCGCGCGGACGGCCGCCGAGCACGGCGCGAAGGTGCTCACCCGGGTACGCGCCGACGATGTCACCGGGACGTCCGCGCGGCTGACCGACACGCTCACCGGGGAAACCCTGACGCTGCGCGCCAATGCCGTGATCAACGCGGCCGGGGTCTGGTCGGGCGAGGTGGACGCGTCGATCCGGCTGCGGCCCAGCCGGGGCACGCACCTGGTCTTCGACGCCGCCGCGTTCGGGCACCCGCGTGCCGCGCTGACCGTGCCCATTCCCGGCTCGGCCAGCAGGTTCGTGTTCGCGCTGCCGCAGCAGCTCGGCCGGGTCGTGGTCGGCCTCACCGACGTCGACGCGCCCGGCCCGATCCCCGACGTGCCGGTGGCGGACGAGGACGAGGTTACCTTCCTGCTCGACACGGTCAACGCCTACCTGCGGACGCCGGTGACCCGCGACGACGTGCGCGGGAGCTACTCGGGCTTGCGGCCGCTCATCGACTCCGGCGGTGGCAGCACCGCCGATCTGTCGCGCCGGCACGCCGTCCGCGAGTCGCCGTCCGGGGTCGTCACGGTCGTCGGCGGGAAGCTGACCACCTATCGCAGGATGGCGCAGGACGCCGTCGACACCGCCGTCCGGCTGCGCGGGCTGAGTGCGCTGCCGTGCCGCACCACGACGTTGCCGCTGGTCGGCGCGCCGGGGCATGCGGACAGCCTGCCGCCGGGAGGACTCCCGGCGTCGCTGGTCGCGCGGTACGGCGGTGCCGCCCGTGCCGTCGTCGACACCGCGACGGTGCCGCGTCCGCTGGACCCGGTCGCCGACGGGATCGACGTCACGCGTGCCGAGGTCGAGTTCGCCGTGTCCCACGAGGGCGCGCTCGACACCGTCGACATCCTCGAGCGGCGTACCCGGCTCGGGCTCGTGCCCGCCGACGCCGAGCGTGCTGCGGCCGCCGTGACCGAAATCGTTGCCGCGCATCATCTCTGAGCCACAACTGAGCACGTTGAGGAGAAGACCACGACCCGTCTGCCGCGGGACACTCGGGACTCAGGGAAGGGCCCGTTGCCGCCAAGGAGGACTGTCGTGACCGACCTGCGTACCGTGATCGCGGCTCTGACGGCCGAGGCCGCCGAGGTCGACAGCATCGTCGCGGATCTCAGCACGGAGCAGTGGCGGCTCGACACGCCCGCGCCCGGCTGGAAGATCACCCACCAGATCGGCCACCTCGCGTTCATCTTCCGCATCGCCGGGATGGCGGCCGCGGATCCGGCCGGCTTCGGCGAGCTGACCTCGGGCGTGAAGGACGGCAAGGCCTTCGACGCCGCGGTCAACGGCGCGCTCGCCGAGTTCGTCAACGACCCGCCGGAGGCGCTGCTTTCCCGCTGGCGCGCGGAACGGGACGCCGGCATCAAGGCGCTCGCCGCGGTCCCGGCCGACGCGCTCGTGCCGTGGCTGGTCAATCCGCTGCCGCCGTTCGTGCTGGCCTGCGCCGGGATGATGGAGCTGTTCGCGCACGGCCAGGACATCGCGGACGCGCTCGACCTCCAGCCGGTGCGCACCGACCGGATCGTCTTCCTCGCCGGGTTCATCGCGCGGACCTGGAACTTCGGCTACCAGGCGCGGAACCTGCCGACCCCGGACGTCGAGTTCCGGTTCGAGCTGACCACGCCGTCGGGCCAGCCGTGGGCCACCGGGCCCGAAGACGCCACGCAGCGGATCACCGGCCCGGTGCTCGACCTCTGCCTGCTCGCCACGCGCCGTCGTCACCGGGACGACCTCGCGCTCACCGCGACCGGTGACGTCGCCGAGCAGTGGCTCGACATCGCGCAGGCCTACCGCGGCCCGGCCGGTCCGGGCCGCCGCCCCGGCCAGTTCCGCCGCTGACCTCGGCGAGTCCCACACTCACGCCCGCGAGTCCCACATTCGCGTGGGTGAGTTCCGCATCCGTGGTTCCCAGTGCACGGGGCGAATGTGGAACTCAGGCTCCTGAACGTGGGACTCGGGGTCCTGGACGTGGGACTCGGGGCAGTGTCAGCGTGGGGCGCGGCGTCGTGCGGGCGGGCGTGTCCGCGGGCGGGCGCGGGCCTGCGGCACGTACGGCTGGGGCGCGGGCAGCCGCAGCAGGGTGCCGAACTTGCCCGGCCCGTGGTTGCGCAGGGCCGCGACGGCCTGCGGTTCGTTGCGCGCGCAGTTGGCGAGGATGCCGAAGACGAGCATCGTGACCAGCAGCGACGATCCGCCGTAGGACACCAGCGGGAGCGTGACGCCGGTGACGGGCAGCAGGTTGACGACGTAGCCGATGTTGATCGCGGCCTGCGACACGACGAACAGCGTGAGCGTGCCGGCGACGATGCGGATCCACGGGTCGATGTTGCGGGTCGCGATCCGGATCCCGACGATCGTGATGCCGACGTACAGGCTGATCACGACCGCGCAGCCGAGGAAGCCGAGTTCCTCGCCGACGAGCGCGAAGATGAAGTCGTTCTGCACGCCCGGCAGGTATCCCCAGTTGGACATGCCCTGGCCGAGGCCCTTGCCGAAGAAACCGCCGTCGGCCAGCGCGTACAACGCCTGCTGCGCCTGGTAGCCCTCGTCGCTCGTGTCGGGGCTGGAGGAGAGGAAGGACAGCACCCGCGCCAGGCGGTACTTCGCGACGACGGCGAGGATGCCCGCCCCGGCGGCCGCGCCGAGCAGCAGCATCGCGAACAGCCGCTTGGGCATCCCGGCGAACCACAGCAGCCCGAGCAGGACGACACCGAGCGTGATCGTGCCGCTCAGGTTCGGTTGCGCCATCACGAGCGCGAACATCAGCAGCGCCGCCGGGACGACCGGGACCATGAGGTGCCGCCACTGGTGCAGCAGGTTGTACTTCGCGACGAGGACGTGGGCGCCCCACAGCGCCAGCGCGAGCTTCGCCACCTCCACCGGCTGGAACGACTGGCCGGCGATGACGAACCACCGCTGCGCCCCGCCGCCGCTGGACCCGAGCGGCGTCAGCACCAGCAACAGCGCCCCGATCGAGACGATCATCGACGCGGGTGCGAGCTTCCGGATCTTCGCCAGCGGTGTGCGCAGCCCGAGCCAGAACACGAGGCTGCCGATGCCGAGGTAGACCAGGTGTTTCTGGAACTGCGCGTACTGGCCGGTGCCGGTCGCCGGGTCGTACGACGACACCGAGGACGCGCTGAGCACCATCACCACGCCGATCACCGCGAGAATCCCGCACAGCGCGAGCACCAGGTGGAACGACGCGAGCGGGCGCGACAACCAGCCGGTCAGGGCGTCGCGTACCGCGATCACGCCCGTTTTGCCGCGTTTCCGTGCGCCCGCCTGGCCGGTCGTCATGCTCTGGCGCCCCGGCGGCGGTGCGGGTCGGCGGTGGGCATGGGTCCTCCTCGGCTCATTGCTTCAATACTTGCACAACTATTTGACCATGTGGCCGGGACACGCTTCGCCCTCCTGCCAGGGGAACATGCCGGACCCGTGCCCGTCCGGAGGACACGCGTGACCAGACGCAGATCACGCGTGATCAGACGGAGATCTCGCGTGATCAGACGGCGAGGCGGGCGGTGAGGCCGCCGTCGACGAGCAGGGTCGTCCCGGTGATCGCGCTCGCGTCGGCGGAGGCGAGGAACGCGATCGCGGCGGCGACCTCGCGGGGTTCGATCACCCGCCCGATGACGTGCTGTTTTCCCCATTCCGCGAACGCCTTCTCGGTGTCCCCGCCCGCGAACTGGCGTGCGCTGTCCTCCAGCATCGCCGTCCGGACCGAACCGGGGGCGACGCAGTTGACCCGGATGTGGTCCGGACCGTGGTCGATCGCGAGGGTTTTGGTCAGTGCGACCAGCGCCGCCTTGCTCGCGGTGTAGCTCGCGACCAGCGGCTGGCTCGCGAAGGCCTGCGCCGAGGACACCGAAACGATGGCCCCGCCGCCGCGCTCCCGCAGCACCGGCACGCAGTGTTTCGCCAGCAGGTAAAGGCCTTTCACATTGGTCTCGAGCACCGCGTCCCAGTCGGCCTCCGGCGTGTCGACGACCGTGCCGTACTTGACGATTCCGGCACATTGGGCCAGCACGTCGATACCACCCAGAACGTCCGAAATGGACTCGACGGCTGTCGCGACCGAGGCCCCGTCGCGAATGTCACACGACGTCGAGACCGCCTTTCCGCCCGCGGCGGTGATCTCGGCGGCCACCGCACTCGCGGCGACGGCATCGATGTCCGCGACCCCTACCGCGGTACCCCGCTCGGCCAGCAGGCGCGCGGTCGCCGCGCCGATCCCGCTGCCACCGCCGGAGACCAGCGCGACCTTGCCGTCGAATCCCATCGGACCTCCTCGAACGTGCTCAGCGACCATGGAACACCGCCGCGCGTTTCTCCAGGAACGCGGCGATCCCCTCCCGCGCGTCGTCCGTTGTGGACAGCCAGGACAACACCTGCTGCTCGCGGGTGAGCGCGACGGCGAGCCCGGTCTCGACGCCGTCGTCGACCAGCCGTTTGCCTTCCTGGACCGCGAGTGGTGCCTGTGCGGCGATGGTCGCGGCCAGCTCGCCCGCGCGGGCCAGGAGATCATCCGGCTCGGTCAGCGCGGTGAGCAGCCCGAGCCGGTGCGCCTCGTCGGGCTTGAGCCGCCGCCCGGTCAGCACCAGCTCCTTCGTGAGCCGGACGCCGACCTGCCGCGCCAGCCGCACGGTACCGCCCCCGCCGGGGAGCAGGCCGAGCGAGATCTCCGGCAGCCCGAATCGCGCGGCCGTGGAGGCGACGAGGAAATCGCAGCACAGCGCGATTTCGAAGCCGCCGCCCAGCGCGTACCCGTTGACCGCCGCGATCGTCGGCTGCGGCAGCTGGGCCAGCTGGTCGAACACGCCACGCGAAAGCTTCTGGTAGTCGTCGAACGCGGTCCGGGTGACCCCGGAGTACTCGTTGATGTCCGCCCCCGCGATGAACCCGCGTCCGGTGCCGGTCAGTACCAGCACCCGAACGTCCTCATCGGACCGCAGCGCGGTCAGATACCCGCCCAGTGCCTCGACCATCGGCCGGGACAGGGCTCCCAGCGCGCTTTCCCGGTCGATCCGCAACGTCGCGACGGCGCCGGTCCTGGTCTCCACGAGGTGCTCGTGCACCCGCCGTTCGCTGCTCACGCGATGACCCCGTCCGCCCGCAGCCGCGCGAGATCGTCCGCGGAGAGCACTTCGCCGAGAACGTCGTCGGTGTGCTCACCGACCGCGGGCGGCGCGTACCGCAATTCCCACGGTGTTTCGGACAGCCGGATCGGGCAGCCGATCAGCTCGACCTCGCGGCCGGAGGCGAGCCGGGTGCGGACGAGGAGATCCGAGCCGTCGGCGCGCAGCTCGTCCACGGCCTCCTTGGTACCGCGCACCCTGGCACACCACACACCCGCGGGGAGCAACGTGTCCAGCCAGTCCTGTGTGGACTTTCGCGCGGTGCGTTCCTCGATGCGGTGTTTCACCTCGTCGCGGTTCTTCCACGCGTCCAGGCCGGCGATTTTCGGGACGTCGAACAGCGGGCCGACGACGTCCAGCGGGGCCATGGCGACCGCGAGCCAGCCGTCGGCGGTGCGATAGATCCCGAACGGGGCCTCCAGCCACGCCTGCCCGACACCCGCGACCGAGCGGCTGAACTCGGTGTCCTGATTGACCAGTGACGAGATCTCCTGACACTGCAACGAAATCGCAGTGGAGTAGAGGTCGACCTCGACGCGCTGGCCCACTCCATGGCGCATCCGAGCGACCAATGCCGCGAGGATCCCGTTCGCCAGCGTCAGCGCGGTCGCGGCGTCCACGATCGCGGTCCCCGCCGGGGTCGGCGGGTCACCCGCCCGGCCGCCGTTGGCCGCCAGGCCGGACATCGACTGGATCAGCAGATCCTGGCCGGGCCGGTTCTCCTTGGCGTAGCGGGTGTCCTGACCCCAGCCGGACCCCGAGCAGTAGATGATGTCCGGTTTGACGCGCCGGAAGTCCTCGTAGCCGAGACCGCGCTTGGCGAGCACGCCGGGCCGGAAGTTCTCCACCACGACGTCGCAGGTGGCGCCGATCTCCAGCAGCGCGTCCCGCACCTCGGCGGACCGCAGATCGGCCGCGACCGAGCGTTTGTTGCGGTTCATCGCGAGGAACGCGGCCGAGTCGCCGTCGACGAGGTCGCCCTGCATCCGTAGCCCGCGTTCCCATTCGCCGTCGATCCGTTCGACCTTGATCACGTCTGCGCCGAGGTCGGCCAGGACCTGCGTCCCGTACGGGCCGAGCATCATCTGCGTGAAATCGAGGACGCGAACGCCGTCCAACGCCTGTGGCACGGAACTTCCTCCTTCTGCTAGAACCAGGATCGCAGCACCTGCTTGGCTACCTTGCCGGTGCTGTTCACGGGCAACCGGTCGGCGAACACGATCCGCCGGGGCTTCTTGTACCCGGCCAGCCGATCCGCGCAGGCTCGTCGAATATCCACTTCGGACAGGTCGTGCCCGTCCTCGGCGACGACCACCGCGGCGACGGTTTCGCCCCATTGGTTGTCCGGAACCCCGAGCACGGCTACCTCGGCGACACCGTCGAGCGCCGCGATCGCGTTCTCCACTTCGGCGGGGTAGACGTTGAAGCCGCCGGTGACGATCAGTTCGCTGCGGCGCCCGGTCAGGTGCAGGTAGCCGTCCTCGTCGACGAAGCCGAGATCGCCGGTGGCGAACCAGCCGCCCGCCGGGATTTCCGCGCCGTTCCAGTACCCCGGCATGATCTGCGGCCCGCGAACCCGGATCTCGCCGTTCGGGACGCGTTTGCCCTGATCGTCCACAACGGACAATTCGACCGACGACACCGGACGCCCCACCGAGGCGAGCCGATGTGAATCAGGATCGGCATGGTCCACTGCGGACAGTACGGTGAGCGGCGCGAGCGCTTCGCTGAGCCCGTAGAACTGGTACAGCACATCGCCGAACACCGCGCGGGCCCGGATCTGTGCGGGAACGTGGATCGGCGCGCCGCCGTAGATCACCGCTTTCACCGGCAACGGGTCCCGCTCCGCGACGGCGACCAGCCGGTCCAGCATGGTCGGCACGAGCGGTATCGCGGTCACGCCGTGTCGCCGGGCCGTCGCCAGCGCGGATTCCGCGTCGAAACGCGGCAACGGCAGGGCCGCCGCGCCCGCCAGGGTGTACGCACTTCCCACCGAGCCGCCGAAATGGCTCATCGGCGCCACATGCAGCACGACGTCGCCGGGGCCGATCGGGGGCAGCGCGGACCACATCGCCTCCAGCATCGCGACCCACGCCGCGCTCGTCACCCGGGCGCCCTTCGGCTTGCCCGTACTCCCGGACGTGTACATCAGCGCGACGAGGTCGCCGGGCGCATGCGGTGGTTCGGGCCCGGCGCCGCCACGGAGAAGTTGTTCCGGTGTGCACACGGAAAGCTCGTCCAGCCGCGCGGCGAGATCGGCCGCGCAGACGACGACGGCGGCCGCGCAGTCCGCGGCGATCCCGGCGATCTCCTCGGGATGCAGCCGGGTGCTGACCGCGACCCGCACGCACCCGCCGAGCCACACTCCGTGTTCGACCGCGAGGACCTCCGGCCGGTTGTCCAGTGCGATCACGACCCGATCGCCCGGCCGCAGTCCGAGTTCGGCCAGGGTGTACGCGACGGAACGCGCCTGCGCGCCGAGCTCGGCGAAAGTGATCGCGCCGTGCTCGACCAGTACGGCGGGCTGCTCGGCGAAGCGCCGGTGCGCGGCGGAAACCAGTTCGGGCAACGTCGTCATAGGCCCGCGCTCGCGTAGGTCATCAGGCAGACGTCGTTGAACCGGCGGACGATCTCGACGGCACTGGCGCCTTGCCGTGCCAGCCGGTGGATCTCCAGCCCGGCCCGATGGTGCACCGACGGATAGGCCGGATCGCGCGGCCGGACGAACGCATGGTCCAAGGTGGACAGTGTACGGGAGAAGAAGTTTCCGCAGTGCGCGTCGATCGCGGGGTTCGTCCACGCCGCGCGATGGCCGGGCTGGCCGCCGGAGCGTACGTATTCTCCGGTCTGGCACTCCGGGCTGACGACGTATTCGAGGAAGCGTGCCGCCGCTTCGGGTTCGGCACATCGCGACGAGATGGTCAACCCGACCCCGCCGAGCAACGAACCCGCCGGGGCGCCGTCGAGGGAGGGAATGTCGGCGTAGCGCACGGAATTCCCGGCACTGTCCACTCGGGAATAGTTCACGTAGCCGAAGATCATCGGCGAGTAGGCGACGGTGTCGCCACTACGCATCGCCTCCAGCGTTTGGATGGGATCGCTGGTCCACGACACCGCGTCGGCCAGGCCCAGCAGGCGCTGCAACCGGATGGTCGCGGGCACGGCGACGTCCGGGCGCAGACCGTAGCGGCCGGTCCAGCCCTCGTGCGTGCCCGCTTGCTGCGCGCAGAGGGTGAGGAGGCTGCCGAGCAGGTGCGTCGGATTCGCCGGGATGACGGCTTTCCGGTGGCGGGGAAGGGATTTGAGCAATTCGAATACGCCGTCCCAGGTACGCGGCGGCGTGTTCCAGCCGAGCTGGCCGAGCACGTCCGGCCGGTACGCCGTCGTCTGCGCCGCCGCGTCCATCGCCACCGCCCATTGGCTGCCGGCCCAGGTGTAGCTAGCGTAGCTCGGCCCGGCGCTCCCCGCCCGCTGTGCGGCCAGCGACCCCGCGGACATGACCTTTTCGAGGGGGAGCAGCGCCTCCGTCGTCTGTGCCTGGCCGACGTACGGGTGATCCATCGCGATCAGGTCGTACCGGTCCGCCAGCTCGGTGATCGGCATGTCCTCGAAGTCCTGGAGCGAGCGGGAATCCCAGACGACCGACACCTCCGGGTTCGCTTCCGTGTACACAGTGGACACCGCACGCAAGCAGCCGATTCCGCGCTGATGGCCCCACGCCATCCCCCGCAGCACGATCACGACGCCACCGCCGGTGCGCCGCCGGAGATGTCCTCGAGCGAACGCCGCTTCGTCTCCGGCACCAGCCGCACGCAGAACAGCGCCGCCGCCGCGCAGGCGACCGCGAAGATCCAGAACGTCGCGGTGGCGCCCGCGGCGGCGATCAGCAGCGGGAAGGTCAGCGCCACCACGAAGTTCGCGAGCCAGTGCGCCATCGTGGCCAGGCCGACCGCGGCACCGCGGACCTTCGGCGGGTAGATCTCGGAAATCAGCACCCACAGGATGGTGCCGACGCCGAAGGCGAAGAATCCGATGTAGACGGCCATGCAGGCCAGCGCGAACCACGCCACGGCACCGCCCTGCGCCGGCAGCAGGTACACCAGGCCGAGCAGCAGCATGCCCGCGCCCATCCCGGTGAACGCGGTGATCACCATGGGCCGCCTGCCCACCCGGTCGATGAGCACCATCGCGAGGACGGTCATCAGCACGTTGATCACCCCGACGCCGACCTGCGCGAGAATCGAGCCCGACGCGCCGAATCCGGAACCGGCCAGCACGGACGGCGCGAAGTAGATGATCGTGTTGACCCCGGCGATCTGCGAGAACACCGCCAGCCCCATGCCGACGACGAGCATCGGCCGCACGGAGCGGTCCCGCAGTACGCCGCGGGCCGCGACCGACGTCCGGTCCCGCTCGTCCGCGGCGCGGATCTCGGCCAGCTCGGATTCGACGTCTTCCTTGCCGTAGATGGAGCGCAGCACCGTCCTGGCCTGGCCGGGCAGCTGCCGCCGGACCAGGTTGCGGGGCGTTTCCGGCAGGAACACCATGCCGGCGCCGAGCAGTGCGGCGGGGACGACCGCCAGGCCGAGCATCCAGCGCCAGCCCTCGATCGGCGCGAACGCGAACCCGACGGCGTAGGACACGACGATGCCGATGGTGATCATCAGCTGGTTGCAGTTGACCAGCGCGCCGCGCTGGGCGGCGGGCACCATCTCGGCGATGTAGAGCGGGACGACCGCCGAGGCGGGGCCGATCGCCAGGCCGAGGACGAACCGGCCGAGCACCAGCAGGGTCTCGTCCGGGGCGAGTCCCGCCAGCAGCGCGCCCGCCGCGAACACGACCGCGGTGCCGAGCAGCACCGCGCGCCTGCCGTACCGGTCGGCCAGCCTGCCCGACACGAGCGAGCCGATCGTGGCGCCGACGAGCAGCGAGCTGACGACCACACCCTCCATGAGCGCGGAGAGGCGGAACTCCGTCCGGATGAACAGCAGGCCACCGGAGATGATCCCGGTGTCGTAGCCGAAAAGCAGCCCGCCCAGCGCCGCGACGACCGCGACCGAGCGGACGAAGCGTGTGTTCGCGCTGGGCGAGGGCGCCGCGGACTCCATCGTCCGATCTCCTCACTGTGGGGGGACCCGAGGGTAAGTAAATCGATTTACCGCGAGGTAAGCTTGCGTCCGTGCCCGAGAACTGTCAACCGTCGAGCTCGTCACGGCCGCATAACGGCCGTGCCAAGATGAGCGACGTCGCGCGTGCTGCCGGGGTCAGCCCGGCCGTGGTGTCCCGGCTCCTGCGCGGCGACGAGACGCTGCGGATCCGGGAGGACACCCGGCAGCGGGTGCTCGCGGTCGCCGAGGACCTGAACTACACGCCCAACGAGGTCGCGCGGGCGTTGCGGAAGGCCGAGGTCGGCATCATCGGGATGGCGGTGCACGACACCAGCAACCCGGTGTACAGCGAAATCCTCGACGGCGCGCAGGCCGAGGCGAGCGCGAACGGCTTCGCACTGTTGCTCGCCGACGCGGACGAACTCGCGCGGGGCGACAAGGCCTTCGAACGGATCGTGCGGGGCAACCGGATCGACGGCCTGCTGCTGCAACGCGGCAGCACCACCGCCGACGACACGGTCGCCAACATCGCTTCGGCGCGGCTGCCGTTGGTGCTGGTCAACGACCGCACGCGCGACGACGTGGGCAGCGTCGCGCTCGACGACGAAGCGGCCGCGCACGTCGCCACCCGGCATCTGCTCGACCTGGGGCACACCGCGATCGGGCATCTCAAGCTGGGCGCGCCCAAGGCCCGTTCCGAGGCGCGGGTCCGCGGCTGGCGGAACGCGCTGCGTGCGGCGGGTGTCCAAGATGGACCGTCGCTCGCCGGTGGCCACACGACCGACGCGGGCGGGGTGGCGCTGGCGAAACTCCTCGCCGCGAGCCCGGACGTCACGGCGATCGTGGTCAGCAACGTCCTTTCGGCGGTCGGCGCGATGACGGCCGCGCGCGTGGCGGGTCTCGACGTCCCTCGCGATCTGTCGATCGTCGCGCTGCACGACGTCTTCTTCGCCGAACACCTCTCGCCGCCGCTGACCGTGGTCCGGCTTCCGTTGCGGGAACTGGGACGACGCTCGGTCGCGGCGATCCTGCGTCAGCTCGACGGCGCCCCGCCGCGGCACGAGGTCATCCGCGAACCCGCCCCGGAACTGGTCATCCGAGGCTCCACCGCCCCGCCCCGCTGAGCCGTTCCGGCGCACTCGCGTGTTTGAGGCGCGATCTCGCGTGATTGAACGGAGATCTCACGTGATGGGGGGCGTCACTCGCTCGGGCGGAGGGTTTGGACGATGGGGGTGAGGTAGAGGTCGGCCAGGCGGCGGCGTCCGGCCGGGGAATCGAGGGGCAGCACGGTGTCCGGGGTGATGACCAGGGAGATGACCGTGCGCGCGATGAGTTCGGCGGCGCATTCGATGTCCTCGTCCGGCAGCGCGAGCCGGCCGGCGCCGACCTCGTCGCGGATGTGCCCGGCGATCCAGGCCCGCGCGGCGGCGATCAGGGTGCCCGCCTGCGTGGTCAGGTGCGGCAGGATCAGCTCGGGTTCGGTGCGCAGCAGCCGGGTGAGCAGCCGGTGTCCGCGCAGGAAGTCCAGGCAGAAGATCAGGCCCTCGATGAGCTTGTCCTCCGGCGTCGGCTCGGCGGCGATGACCGCGTCGACCTTGGTGAGGAAGCGCCGCAACTCGCGCATGAGCAGCGCGTTGAGCAGCTGGTCCTTCTTGGGGAAGTACCGGTAGATCGTCACGCGGGAGACCCGCACCCGCCGCGCGACGTCGTCGATCGTGAAGCGGCGCAGCCCGAAGTCTTCGGCCTGCTGCAGGGCCGCGCCCATGATGCGCTCGGTCGTCTCGTCGTCCGGCAGCTCGCTGTCGAGCGCCCGCTTCAGCAGGTTGTCGTCGTCGAGAGTGTCACCGCGCATGACAAAACCTTATCCTGCCGACCTGACGGGCTTTACAACTTGACTTTCATTGTTACATGCGTTCTGATGCTAAGCCATAAGGCCCGGCTCCGCCGTCACGATCGGGAGGCCTGATGGATGCGACGAAGCAGCCAAGCGAGCGGGAAGTCACAGCACGACGTTTGCTGCTCGGCTCGGTCAAACGCTCGTACGACCCCGATGTCGACATCGACTGGGACGCACCGCTGGTCGAGGGCAAGTTCTTCACGCCGCCGAGCATGGTGACCCTGTACGGGACGCGGCTGTGGGACGAGCTGAGCGACGAGCAGCGGATCGAGATCTCGCGCCAGGAGATGATCAACACCGTCAGCGTGGGGATCTGGTTCGAGAACATCCTCAACCAGATGCTGCTGCGGATGACCTACGAGCAGAACCCGACCCGCTCCCACGTGCACTACGCGTGGACGGAGCTGGGCGACGAATGCCGGCACATGACGATGTTCGGCAGGCTCATCGAGAAGGCGGGCGGCCACCCGTACCGGCAGGGGTTCGTACTGCACAACCTCGGCCGCGTGCTGCCGTTCATCCTCACCGGGCCGTCCGTGTGGGTGGCGGCGCTGGTGGGTGAGGAGATCTTCGACGCGCTGCAGCGGATCACCATGAACGACGACGATCTGCAGCCGCTCGTGCGTCAGGTCATGCGCATCCACGTCACCGAGGAATCGCGCCACATCCGCTTCGCCCGCGAGGATCTGACCCGCCGGTTGGCCCGGTCGCGCTGGCCGGAGCGGGCGCTCGCGCGGCTCGTCGCGGGGATCGGCACCCTGCTGCTCAAGACGGTGCTCACCCGGCCGGAGGTGTTCCGCCGCGCCGGTCTCGACGCGGCGACGGCCCGCCGGGCACGGCGTGAGGCCAGGAAGAATCCGCATCGGGCGCGGATCTACGCGACCGGATTCGAGAAGCTGCGGGCGTTCCTGCACGAACAGGACATCATCGCCGGGCCGAGCAGGCTGCTGTGGCGGATGTCGGGCCTGCACCCGGACGGCAAGGCGGCGTGATGACGGCACCGGACCACGAGGTCGTCATCGTCGGCGCGGGCTTCGTCGGCCTGTGTGCCGCGATCCGCCTCAAGGACGCGGGGATCACCGACTTCGTCATCCTCGAACGCGCCGACGACATCGGCGGCACCTGGCGGGACAATTCCTACCCCGGTGTCGCCGTCGACATTCCCTCGGTGACGTACCAGTTCTCCTTCGCCCAGACCGGGAACTGGAAGCGTGTCTTCGCGCGGGGCGCCGAGGTGAAGTCCTATGTGGACCACATCGCGGACTCCCGTGGTCTGCGTTCCCATGTGCGGCTGGGCAAGGACGTCGTCGACGCCGAGTTCGACGGGAAGAACCACCACTGGGTCGTGACCACTTCGGACGGTGCGGTGCTGACCGCGCGGTTCCTGATCTCGGCGCACGGGGTGTTCGGCAAGGCGCAGATCCCGGACATCGAGGGCATCGATTCCTTCGCGGGCAAGACCATTCACACCCTGCACTGGGACCACGATCACGACCTCGCCGGGGAACGTGTCGCGGTCATCGGCACCGGCGCGTCCTCGGTACAACTGGTGCCCGCCATCGCCGATCGGGTCGCCCGGCTCGACGTCTACCAGCGCACGCCGATCTGGGTGGCACCCAAACCGGAGTTCCGGCTGTCGCCGCGGGCCCGGTGGGTGCTGGAACACGTGCCGCCGGTCCGCTGGGCGGCTCGGGCGGCCGTCAGCAGCGGGATCGAGCTGGCGATGCTGTTCGGCGTCACCAACCACGCCCGGCTGCCGTTCCTGGTGAAGCTCATCCGCAAGCAGTCCGAACAGCATCTGCGGCGCCAGGTCAAGGACCCGGAAACCCGGGCGAAACTGTTGCCGGGCTACGAATTCGGCTGCAAGCGCCCGGCGATCTCCAACGACTACTGGCGTACCTTCAACCGCGACGACGTCGAGCTGGTCACCACGCCCATCCGGCGCGTCCTGCCCGACGGCATCGAGACCGAGGACGGCCGCGTCCGTCCTATCGACACACTCGTGCTGGCCACCGGGTTCAAGTTCTTCGAGTACGACAGCGTTCCCGGCTACGCGCTGCGCGGCGAGAGCGGGACGGATCTGCGCGACTGGTGGCTCGAGAACCGGTTCCAGGCCTATGAAGGCATCACGGTGCCCGGTTTCCCGAACCTGTTCCTGATCCCCGGCCCGCATTTCGCGACGAGCTGGTCGTGGCTCGTGATGGCCGAGACGCAGACCCGGCACGCCGAGCGCGTCATCAGTCACGCTCGCGGCCAGGGTGCCACCTACGCGACCGTGCGGCAGGACGCGCACGACCGGTTCCTCGCCGAGGTTCGGCGTCAGCATCGGAAAGGGCTGTTCCTCGACCCGTCCTGCGCGGGTTCGAACAGTTACTACCTCGATCGCAACGGGGAACCGTCGATCGTCCGTCCACAATCGAGTCTCACCGCGCGCTGGCGCGCCCATCACTTCCCGCTGTCGCACTACGAACTCCGCACGGCTCCCGGACCCCGCGCGGTTCCGGACGCCGCCCCGCGCGTCCGGTCCGCGAGCTGAGCGGAGTCACTTGGATTCGATACGGCCCCAGGGATTTTCGTTCTCCCGCAAGGCCTCCCAGCCGGCATCCTCGATGCCGAGCGCGTGGCGGAGATACGCCAACGTGGCACGCTGGATCAGGGCGACCCGGCCGGGGTGCTCGTCCGTCGTTTCCTTGGCCTCGTAGCCGGGGATGCCGCCCAGCGAGTGTTCGGCCCCGAACACGGTGAGCAGGCTTTTGGGGCCGGGACTGAGGAAGTAGGGGTCGGTCATCCAGTCCGGCCCGCGCGTGGTCAGCGGGGAGTCGTCCCGATCGCCCGCGACCACGAGGGCGGGCGTGGTCATGTCCGCGAAACTCGGGTTCATGAACGGGAAATGCTCTGCCGCGAACGGTGACAGGTCGGCCCCGCCGGTACCGGCCGTGGCCAGCAGCACACCCGCCTTGATCCGTGGGTCGGACAGATCCTCTCCCTCCCCGGTCTCCGGATCGAGGACGCGCAAGCCGAGCAGATTGCCTGTCGTCTGCCCGCCGAAGGAGTGTCCGGCCGCGGCGATGCGGCTTCGATCGAGGCGGCCGCCGAGGCCGGGAACGGAAGCCTCCAGGAGATCCAGCCGGTCGAGAACGCGCTTGACGTCCTCGACCCGGAATCGCCAGATCCGTGGCGTGCGGGGATCTTCGGGTGCAAGGTTCAGTGTTCTCGAGTCGAGATGGGTGGGTTGGATCACCACGAAACCGTGCGCGGCCCAGAAGTCGGCCAAGGGGCCGTAGCCGTCCAGCGACGAGCCGAAACCGTGCGAGAAGACGACGATCGGCAAGGCGTGGCCGGTCGCGGGCGCGGACACGCGTACTCGCAGGTCTTCGCCGCGGCCCGGGGCAGGGAGCACCACCGGCTTCACCGAGACGACGGGAGCGGAGACGCCGAGCCCGGCGTCCGTGATCACCGTGTCGGAAGCGGTCATGAAGCGAACTTCCTTCCAGGAGAGTCCCTGATCTGCCATGATGGGCAAGCGGGACACTGTCCCGTTTGACGATACGGGACACTGTCCCGGTTAGCAACGTCGAGAGCGGAGGCAAGGTGTGGTGAACGAGGGCGACGGCGGGGGCGAACGTGCGGCCCGGCCCAAGCGGGCCGACGCGCGGCGCAACGAGAAAACCCTGCTCGACGCGGCCGCCGCGGTCTTCGTCGCGTCAGGCGTGGAGGCGCCGATACGCGACATCGCGGCCAAGGCGGGTGTCGGGACGGCGACGATCTACCGCCACTTCCCGACGCGAGCGGATCTGATCGTCGCCGTCTACCGGCATCAGGTCGAGTCCCTCGCCGAGGCGGGCCCCGCGCTGCTGGAAACCAGCGCGACCCCGTACGCCGCGCTGGCGAGCTGGATCGACCTCTTCGTCGATTTCGTGGTCACCAAACAAGGACTCGCGTCCGTGCTGCAGTCCGACGACCCCTGCTTCGACCCGTTGCACTCCTACTTCCTCGATCGTCTCGTCCCCGTGTGCACCCGGTTGCTCGACGCCGCGGCGGCCGCGGGCGAGATCCGCTCCGGTCAGGACGCGTACGAGCTCATGCGCGGCGTCGGGGGCCTTTGCGCGGGTGCCGGGAACAATCATCGCTATGACGCTCGGCGGCTGGTCGCGCTCCTCGTCGCGGGACTACGCCGAGTCGACGAAGGGGGCCGAAAGTGAATCTGATCGAACAGCGGCTGGCGTGGATCGAAACGGGCGCGGAGCGCGTACTGTCGCATGTGGACGGACTGCCGGACGCGGAGTTCGCCGCCGCGAGTACCTTGCCCGGCTGGACGGTGGCCCACCTTGTCGCCCACATCGGGTACAACGCCAAGGCACTGTCGCGGCTGCTGCGCTGGGCAAGGACCGGTGTGGTGACACCGATGTACGCCGACGGCGGGATCCGCAACGCCGAGATCGGCCATGGCGCGGCCCTGCCTCCGGCGGAACTGCGGGAACTGGTGCGTGGCTTCGACACCCGCCTGCGCGCCGAGCTGGCCGAATTCCCAGGCGATGGCTGGGAAACGTTCGTGGTCACCGCGCAGGGGCAGGCCGTGCCGGTGGCGGAGGTGCCGTGGCTGCGGACGCGGGAGCTGTGGATCCACGGCGCCGACCTCGGCATCGGCGCGGGGTTCGACGACTTCCCGCCGGAACTGCTCGACGCGCTGCTGACCGATCTCACGGCCGCCCGGCGGGGCAAGGCGCCCGGCCTGCTGCTGTGCCCGGTGGACAGGACCAGGACCTGGCAGGTTCCCGGCGTGCGACCGGCCACTGTGGACGGTTCGGCGGCCGATCTCTGCCGCTGGCTGACCGGCCGGGGCGCGGGCGCGTTGACCGATCCGCCCGACCTGGGGAAGTGGCTGTAATGAGCGTCGCGTGTCCACAGAGGACATTTCAGCGGCCGAGCACCAGGAAGACCAGATCGTCGACGAACTCGCACACGGCGGCCTCTGCCTCGGCGCTCGAATGCCGGGGCAGGGCCATCTGCGCGGCGCTCGGCGCTCCGACGGCGAGCAGCACGGCGGCGCGCGTGACCGGCAGGCGCACGGGCAATCCCGCGTCCACGCACGACCGCAGCAATACGGTGATGCGTTCGAGGGTGGGGTTGTTCTCGCGCGGCACCTTGTCCGTCGTGCGTTGTGCCTGCAGCAGTACCCGGTGCGCGCCGGGATTGCGGAGCAGGAACATCGCCAGCGCGTGCACCGACGCCCGCAGCCGCTCCCGGGGATGGGCACCCGCGGATTCGGCCGCGGCGTCCATATGGTCCCCGATGCGCCCGCGCTCGTAGCCGACCAGCGCGTCGATCAGCTCCGCCTTGCCGCTGAAATGCGCGTACGCGCTGGGCGCGGCGATGCCGAGGCGCTTGGCCACGGCGCGCAGGGAAAGCCCGTCCGCCGCGCCGAGTTCGTTCAGCAGCACACTCGCCGTTTCGAGGATCTCGATGCGCAGCCGTTCGCCATGGCCCCGTTGATTGCGTTCCCGTTTGACGCGTTCACCCTCCATCTCGGGGTTCATTCTAGAAAACTAACACGCGCTATCCGACAAAGGCAGGCGAGTGAATCCGGCCGGGCAGGGTAATCGCGAGAAGGTCCGCCGCGGCCCTACAGGCGCGGGTCGACGGGCTCGGATTCCAGCGCCAGCACGCCGAACACCGCCTCGTGCACGCGCCACAGGGGTTCTCCGTCGGCGACCCTGGCCAGCGCCTCCAGTCCGAGGCTGTATTCCCGGAGCGCGAGGGATCGCTTGCGGTCGAGTTTGCGTTCCCGCAGCCGCGCGAGGTTCCCGGGTTCGGTGTAGTCGGGCCCGTAGATGATCCGCAGGTAGTCGCGGCCGCGGCATTTGATGCCCGGTTGCGCGAGCCCGCGTTTGCCGCGCACGAGCCCGGCGAGTGGCTTGACGACCATGCCCTCGCCGCCCGCGTCTTCCGAGGTCAGCTCCGTCCACCACTTCGTGCCCGCCGCCACCGACGCCGGATCGTCGACGTCGACGACCAGGCGCCGGGTGGTGCGCAGCAGGCCGGGATCGGCCGCCACCAACCGATCGATCCGCTCGAAGTGCCAGGCGCGGTCGAGTCCGGCGTAGGACGCGCCTTCCCCGGCCAGGATCGTGAACGGCGCGAGCGCGAGATCGGACAGTTCGCGGACCGGCCAGCAATAACGGCCGTAGGCCCTGGTGAACGCCTCGGCGTTGGTGAGCCGTGCGCGCTGGCGCTCCAGCAGCTCGTCGACGTCCTGGCCGCGGGACGCGGTGCGCTCCAGCAAGGAGATCGCGGTGGGCAGCACGGTCCTGGCGGCGGTGCCGACCGGGGCGTACTGCCGTCGCAGGAGGTCGCCCGCCTTGGCCGACCACGGCAGCAGTTCGGCGTCCAGCAGCAACCAGTCGGTGTCCAGTTCGTCCCACAAACCCGCCGCGCCGGCGGCGTCGCGGAGCCGGTCGAGCAGGTGGACACCGAGCTCCTGATCGTCACTCGCGAAGAACGGACGGCCGGTGCGCGTGTGGATCACGCCCGCGGCGCCGTCGGTGGCGCCGAACCGTCGCCTGCCGGCTTCGGCGTCGCGGCACACCAGGACGACCGCGCGGGAGCCCATGTGCTTCTCCTCGCACATCACCTCGCGGACCTCGCCGCGGTAGGCGTCGAAGGCCTGCGCGGGGTGTTCGAGCAGATCGTCCACCGGGGACGTCGGGCACGGCGCCATGGTCGGCGGCAGATACAGCAGCCAATGCGGGTCGACGGCGAACCGGCTCATCACCTCGAGCGCGCCCGCGGCGTTCTCCTCCCGGATCTTGACGCGGCCGAGGTACCGGGTCTCGACGACCCGCGTGCCGAGGACGTCGTCGATGCACAGCAGATCGGGCTGCCGCTCGGGTTCCGGCGCGCGCAGCGGCCGCACGGGTTCGTAGTGGACCGCTTCTGCGGGAACGGCCACGATTTCCCGTTCCGGCCAGCGCAACGCCGTCAGCGCGCCGCCGAACACACAGCCGGTGTCGAGGCAGAGGGTGTTGTTGTGCCACAACGCTTCGGCTACCGGTGTATGTCCATAAACGACAGACGCGGCGCCGCGGTACTCGTTTGCCCACGGGTGACGTACCGGCAGGCCGTACTCGTCGGTCTCCCCGGTCGTTTCGCCGTAGAGGCAGAACGCACGCACCCGGCCGGAGGCCCGGCCGTGATATTCCTCCTTCAGGCCCGCGTGTGCGACGACCAGCGCTCCGCCGTCGAGCCGGTAGTGGCTGACGAGCCCGTACATGAACTCTCGCGCCGCCGTGCGGAACTCCGCCGATTCGGCGGCGAGCTGGGCGAGTGACTCGGAAAGCCCGTGGGAGACAGTCATCTTCCGGCCGTCGAGGGCGCGGACCAGCTTGTGCTCGTGATTTCCCGTGACGCACAGCGCGGTGCCCGCCGCGACCATGCCCATGACCAGCCGCAGCACGCCCGGTGTGTCGGGGCCCCGGTCGACCAGATCGCCCACGAACACGGCGGTCCGGCCTTCCGGATGCCGGGCGCCGGTGGGGCGTCCGGCATCGTCACGGGCGATGACGTAGCCGAGCCGGGGCAGAAGCGTTTCGAGCTCCGACCGGCAGCCGTGGACGTCGCCGATGACGTCGAAGGGCCCGGTCAGCTCGCGTTTGTCGTTGTAGGCCTTCTCGTACTCGATTTCGGCGGCGGCTACTTCCTCCACAGTGGACAGAACGTGGACCTTGCGGAAGCCCTCCTTGGCCAGGTGCCGCACCGAGCGGCGCAGTGCCTCCTGCTGCCGCCGGAGTACGTGGCCGGGCAGGTCGCGGTGCTCGGCGTTCCGCCGCCGCGCCACCGATTCCGGCAGGTCGAACACGATCGCGACCGGCAGCACGTCCTGCGCGCGGGCCGCCGCGACGAGCTTCGCCCTGTCCTCGCGGTGCAGATGTGTGGCGTCGACGACGGTGAGCCGCCCGGCGCGCAGTCGTTTGCCCGCAACGTAGTAGAGCGCGTCGAAGGCGTCGGGTGTCGCGGACTGGTCGTTCTCGTCGTCGGCGACCAGGCCGCGGAACAGGTCGGAGGAAAGGACCTGGGTCGGCGCGAAATGGGTACGGGCGAAGGTGGACTTGCCCGATCCCGAGACGCCGACGAGCGCTACCAGGCTCAGTTCGGGGATGGCGAGCTTCGTCATGACCTTCCTTTGTTCTTCGTGAACACGGCGAGCTGGGTCGGCGCACCCCGTTCGGGGTCTTCCTGGCCGACCGGCAGCAGCCGGTTCTCGTAGCCGTACGTGGCGCTCACGTCGTCCGCCCAAGCGGCGAACTCGGCGCGAGTCCATTCGAACCGGTGATCCGGGTGTCGTTTCGTCCCGGCAGGCAGGGACTCCCAGCGCGTGTTGTACTCGGCGTTCGGCGTCGTCATGACCACAGTGGACGGACGGGCGACGCCGAACACGGCCGCGGCGAGCGCGGGCAGGCGAGGCGGGTCGAGGTGTTCGACCACTTCGGACAGTACGATCGCGTCGTAGCCGATGAGCCGATGAGCCGGTCGTCGGCGTAGGTGACCGATCCCTGGAACAGCTTGATCCGCGCTCGCTGGCGTTCCGGCAGGCTTTCCAGCCGGAGCCGGGCTTCGGCGGTATTCAGCGCTCCCGCCGCGACGTCGACCCCGACGATCTCGGTGAACTCCCGTTCGGACAGTAGCGCGCGCAGGAGATTTCCCTCGCCGCAGCCGAGATCGACGACACGAGTCGCCCGTGCGGTGCGAAGCTCGGCGAGGACCGCGGTGCGTCGCTGTTCGGCGAGGGAGGGTAGCCGTTCGTCCGCCGTGTCGTGAGTACTCGACACCCGAGGCGGCTCGTCCGCTTCGGCCGGTCGATCGTCCAATTCGGACAGACGGGCGAGCGCGTCGGAGGTGAACCGCCGCTTATGGGCGAGATAGCGCGCGGTGATCAGCTCCCGTTCCGGGTGCGCGGCCAGCCATTCGCCTCCGGTGCGGATCAGCTTGTCCACCTCGTCGGCCGCGACCCAGTAGTGCTTGGCGTCGTCCAGCACCGGCAACAGCACGTACAGCTGGGTCAGCGCGTCGGCCAGCCGGAGCGTGCCGGTCAAGCGCAGATCCACATACCGGCTTTCGCCCCATTCGGGGAATGCCGGATCGAGGGCGATCGGTGTCGCGGACACCGTCCAGCCGAGCGGGCCGAAGAGCCGTCCGGCGAACTCCGGACCGCCGCGGCACGGCAGCACGGGAACGTGGAGTTCCAGCGGGATCGCCGTTTCCGCGAGTTCCGGCCGAGCCGTGCAGCGGCCCTTCATCGCCGAGCCGAACACCTTGCCCAGCGCGACCGCCAGCAACGACGAAGCGGCGTACGGCCGGTCGTTGACGTACTGGCCCAGCGAGAATCCTTCGCCCGATGAGCTGCGCGCCGAACGGACCAGTTCCACCGGGTCGACCTCGAGCACCAGCGCCGCGGTGCAGCGCTCGTCCGAGACCTCCGGGTACACGACGTGGGCCACTCCGGCGGCGAGCTCGAATCGCTGCGTGCGCCCGGGATGCTTGTGCAGCAGGTGGCCCAGGTCGCTCGCCGGGTGGTGGGTGGTCGTGATGGTCAGCAGCACGCCGGTCAGTATTCCCGACAGGCGGCAGTGGTCTCGAACGGTTATCGCGGCAGGGTGTCCGGGCAGCCGAACCGGCCGGTGAGGCCGGGATCGCCGAAAACCGTGATGCGGGCGAGGCCGGTCGTGCTGGTGGTGAGCACGGCCACGCCGTACACGTGGTGCACCCCGTCTTCGCCGAGCAGGTAGGCGACCGCGGCGGGCTGGCCGTTGGCGGTTATCGGGAGCATCCGCCAGTCGCCGGGCTCGCCGAGGGCGTAGCGGGTGAGGTAGGGCAGGCAGGTGGCGCGTCCGGAGAACCACGTGCGCGACGGGGTCACCTCGAGAACGGCGTCCTCGCGCAGGATTCGCTCCAGCGCGGTGGGATCGGCGTTCTCGAAGGCGGAGATGTACTGCTCCAGCAGTGCGCGGCTCTGCGGCTCGGTGGGTTCGGTGACCTGGTCGGCGGCAGGCGCGACCTCGTCCATCCGGGCGCGGGCGCGCTGGAGCGAACTCTTGACCGCCGCCGTGCTGGTGCCGAGCAACTCGGCGACGTCGGCGGCGGGCCAGGCGAGGACGTCACGCAGGATCAGCACCACCCGCTGGCGGGCGGGCAGATGCTGCAGGCTGGCGATGAGCGCGAGCCGCAGGGTGTCGCGCTCCGCGACGACGGTGGCGGGGTCGGCCGGGATCGGCTGCAGCCAGACGACGTCGGGAGCGAGCTCGGGCTCCGTGTCGGGGTCGGCCGCGGGTGCGCCGAGGCCGGACGGGAGGGGACGGCGGCCGCGGTTCTCCAGCGCGGTCAGGCAGGCGTTGGTCGCGATGCGGTACAGCCAGGTGCGGATCGACGAGCGGCCTTCGAAGCGGTCGTAGGCACGCCAGGCACGGAGGTAGGTTTCCTGGACGAGGTCCTCGGCCTCGTCCAGCGTGCCGAGGACGCGGTAGCAGTGCGCCAGCAGCTCGCGCCGGAACGGCTCGGTGTGCCGGGCGAAATCCTCGTGGTCCGGCGCGGTCTCGACGCGCTGTGCCATCGCGACTCCCTGGTTCGGTGTGCCTGCTTCCGTCTGTATAGACCGGTGGGCGGCGCGAAGGAATCGCTTTGTCCGGGAAATGGGCGCCGACCTGGGGTTTTCGCAGCTATCCACAGGGGTTGTGGCGGTGTGGACAACTGCGGACGTTTTCGGTCGTGGACGCGGTTCTGTCGTGCCTCGGCGGTAGGATGGTTGCGGGGTCGTCCCCCAGGGAGGGTGGGGGATACCCAGATGATGGCCGGGGAGGTCGCCGCTCCCGTGGGCCCGATGCCGTGCGTGGTCCGTGGGGGCCTCCTTGAGGGACCCAGAGTCTCTCAAGGAG